>NZ_JBHWMB010000065.1:0-47067 GCF_042730015.1 Streptomyces sp. NPDC059957
GGTGGAAAAAGAGGGGGGGGGGTGGGCCGCTTTGGCTCTTTTTTTTTTTAAGCAGGAAAACAGAGGACTCCCCCCCGCTGGGGGGGTTTTGTCCTTCCCTGCTTCCGCTGCGGGGCCCGTCCGGATCGGGCGGGCCCCGCTGGGCCTAACGGGTGGCGGCGGGCGCGGGCGCGTACGTACGGCGCAGGAAGCGGCGCAGCGCGGCGATGTCGAACTGGACCACCGCGACGCCCTCCGGGGAGTGGAACTCGACGACGGCCTGGACGCGCCCGCAGGGCCATACGCGTACGTCGCCGGTCCCGGTCGGGGCCTGGAGGCCGGCTTCCAGGAGGGCGCGGGGGAAGACCCACTCGTTGTCGGTGCCCTCGGGGGAGAGGTCGGCGGGGAAGACGATCCGTACGGCCAGGGGCTCGTCGGGGACGAAGCGCAGGGCGACCGGGATGGCCCGGTAGAGCGGGTCGTCGGTGATCACTCGGGCGCGGACGCGTTCCTCGATGAAGGGGGCCTCGTCGAAGGGGGCCTCGAAGAGGGGGGTCGTGGTGCTCGCGGCCCGGGTCGCGGTGGCACCTGCGGATGGATTCTCGGCGGCGGCTGACATCGACAAGACTCCTCGAATCGGAACATTTGCGTCCGTATTGACCCCAGCCTCGCACATTCCCACGAATCCGCGCGGAGCTATTTGTGGCGCCACCGCTCTTGCCAACTGTTCGCAAGAAGGCTCTATTCTTGAACGGTTAAAGACTTTGTCAGCTCAACGGACCGTTCGCCGGACCGCAGGAAGCGGAGCAGAACCATGCATGTGCCCGACGGCTTCATCGATGCCCCCGTCTCCATTGCCGCAGGTGTCGCCGCCGCCGGAGCCGTGGCGGTCAGCCTCCGTGGCGCCCGCCGGGAACTCGACGAGCGCACTGCGCCGCTCGCCGGCCTCGTCGCCGCCTTCATCTTCGCCGTACAGATGCTCAACTTCCCCGTCGCGGCCGGAACAAGCGGCCACCTTCTGGGAGGCGCGCTCGCGGCGATCCTCGTCGGCCCCTACACGGGCGTGCTGTGCGTGTCCGTGGTCCTGCTCATGCAGGGCCTCCTGTTCGCCGACGGCGGCCTGACCGCCCTCGGCGTCAACATCGTCACCATGGGCGTCGTCACCGTGGTCGTCGCCTACGCCGTCTTCCGCGGGCTGGTCAAACTGCTGCCCGACAGCCGCCGCTCGGTCACCGTCGCCGCCTTCGCCGGAGCCCTGCTCTCCGTGCCCGCCGCAGCCGCCTTCTTCACCCTCCTCTTCGCCCTCGGCGGCACCACCGACGTCCCGCTCGTCAAGGTGTTCGGGGCCATGGTCGGAGTCCACGTCCTCATCGGCATCGGCGAGGCCGTCATCACGGCCGCCACCGTCGGCGCCGTGATCGCCGTCCGCCCCGACCTCGTCCACGGCGCCCGCGGCCTGACCACCCCGCTGAAGCTGCGCGTCGGCGGCGAGCTGGTCGACGCCCCCGCCGCCCCCGCCGCCCCGGCCGCCGTGCCCGCCGCCGCCCGCTCCACGAAGCCCGTCTGGATCACCGGCCTGGTCGCCGCGCTGGCCCTGGCCGGCTTCGTCTCCTTCTACGCCTCCTCCAGCCCCGACGGACTGGAGAAGGTCGCCGCCGACAACGGCATCGGCCAGAAGGTCACCGAGCACGCGGCCGCCGACTCCCCGCTCGCCGACTACGGCGTCAAGGACGTCTCCGACGCCCGCCTCTCCGGCGGCCTCGCCGGCATCATCGGCGTGGGCGCGACCGTCGTCGTCGGCACCGGCGTGTTCTGGACCGTCCGCCGCCGCCGAGCCGCCGACCTGACGGCCGCCTCCACGGCCGTACCGGTCGCCTGACATGGGCGCGGGCCACGCCCACAAGCTCTACCGGCCCGGGAACTCCCCGGTCCACGACCTGCCGCCGCACTGCAAACTCGCCGCGACCTTCGGCTTCGTGATCGTCGTCGTGTCCACACCGCGCGAGGCGGTGTGGGCCTTCGGCCTGTACGCCCTGCTCATCGCCGCGGCCGCGGCCGCGGCCCGGATCCCGGCCGGCTTCCTGCTGCGCAGGCTCCTCATCGAGGTGCCCTTCGTCGCCTTCGCCGTCCTGATGCCCTTCGTGGCCCAGGGCGAGCGGGTCGAGGTCCTCGGCATGTCGCTCAGCGTCTCCGGCCTCTGGGGCGCCTGGAACGTGCTGGCCAAGGGCACCCTCGGCGTGGCCGCGTCCGTTCTCCTGGCCTCCACCACCGAGCTGCGGGCCCTGCTGCTGGGCCTCCAGCGGCTCAAGCTGCCGCCGCTGCTCGTCCAGATCGCCTCCTTCATGATCCGGTACGGGGACGTCATCAGCGACGAGCTGCGCCGGATGTCCATCGCCCGGCGCTCCCGCGGCTTCGAGGCGCGCGGGATCCGGCACTGGGGGGTCCTCGCGAAGACCGCCGGAGCCCTGTTCATCCGCTCCTACGAGCGCGGCGAGCGGGTCTACCTCGCGATGGTCAGCCGCGGCTACGCCGGCTCCATGCCGGTGATCGACGAGGTGACGGCCACCCGCACGCAGTGGGCGTACGCCTCCGCGCTCCCGGTGACGGCGCTCGCCGTCTGTCTGATGGGATGGACCATGTGAACGACCCCGTGACCGCCTCCCAGGCCCCCACCCCGCCCTCGCTGGAAGTCGCCGGCCTCGCCTACGCCTACCCCGACGGGCACCAGGCCCTCTTCGGGGTCGACCTCACGGTCGGGCAGGGGGAGCGGGTGGCGCTGCTCGGGCCCAACGGCGCCGGCAAGACCACCCTGGTGCTGCACCTCAACGGCATCCTGACCGGCGGCGTCGGCTCCGTGAGCGTGGCCGGGCTGGCCGTGGAGAAGCGCAACTTCGCCGAGATCCGCCGCCGGGTCGGCATCGTCTTCCAGGACCCCGACGACCAGCTGTTCATGCCGACCGTCCGGGAGGACGTGGCCTTCGGCCCGGCCGCCGCCGGACTGCGCGGCGCCGAGCTGGAGGAGCGGGTGCGGGCCGCCCTGGAGCAGGTCGGGATGGCCGACTTCGCGGACCGGCCCCCGCACCACCTCTCCTTCGGGCAGCGCCGCCGGGTCGCGGTGGCGACCGTACTGGCCATGCGGCCCGAGATCCTCGTCCTGGACGAGCCGTCCTCCAACCTGGACCCGGCCTCGCGCCGCGAGCTCGCGGACATCCTGCGCTCGCTGGACGTCACCGTGCTGATGGTCACGCACGACCTGCCCTACGCGCTGGAGCTCTGCCCGCGCTCGGTGATCCTCAGCGAGGGGACCATCGTGGCGGACGGCAGGACCCAGGACGTGCTGTGCGACGAGAAGCTGATGCGGGCGCACCGCCTGGAGCTGCCCTTCGGCTTCGACCCGCGCTCGGTGTCGGTGGGATGAGCACAGTGGTGAGATGAGCACAGCGGTGGCATAAGCGCCGGTCGGAGGTTGTTGCACACCCCGTGGACATCAAGGGTGTGGTGGCGGAGGGCTTCGAGCCCGTCAGGGACGCGTTCGTACGCAACTTCCAGGTGCTCGGGGACCGGGGCGCGGCCGTGGCCGTGTACCGGGACGGGCGCAAGGTCGTGGACCTCTGGGCCGGCACCAAGGACGCGAACGGCGCGGAGCCGTGGACCGAGGACACCGCACAGATCGTGCGCTCGGCGACCAAGGGCGTGGCCGCCGCCGTACCGCTGCTGCTTCAGCAGCGCGGACTGCTGGACCTGGACGCGCCGGTGGGCTCGTACTGGCCGGAGTTCAAGGCGGGCGGCAAGGAGAAGACCCGGGTCCGTGACCTGCTCGCGCACAGGGCGGGCGTCCCGGCCCTGGACCGCGGGCTGACGGTGGCCGAGGCCGCGGACGGGGTCTCGGGACCGCGCGCGGTCGCCGCCCAGCAGGCCTTCTGGGAGCCCGGCACCGAGCACGGCTACCACGCGCAGACCTTCAGCTGGCTGCTGTCCGAGCTGGTGCTGCGGGCGACCGGCCGTTCGCTGGGGGGCATCCTGGCCGAGGAGATCGCGGAGCCGCTGGGCCTGGACTTCTGGATCGGCCTGCCGGAGTCCGAGGAGCACCGGGTGGGCCGGGTGGCGCCGGTCGATCCGCCGGAGAGCGCGGGCACGCTCAGGACCCGGCCGAAGCGAAACGTTTCCGCGGCCTACGCCGATCCGGACTCCCTCACCCGCCGCGCCTTCGCGGCCATCGACCCGCTGCCGGACGAGAACGACCCCGTCTACCGGGCCGCCGAACTGCCGGCATCGGCGGGCATCGGGACGGCCCGCGCGCTGGCCCGGTTCTACGCGGCCACCATCGGGGTGGTCGAGGACGGCGCCCGGATCTTCACGCCGGCCACCACCGCGCTCGCCGGCAAGGAGTTCTCCTCGGGCCCCGACCGCGTGCTGGTGGTCAACACCCGCTTCGGCCCCGGCTACATGCTGCACGGCCCGGCTTCCCCGCTGCTGTCCCCGGCCTCCTTCGGGCACCCCGGCCGCGGCGGCTCGCTGGCCTTCGCGGACCCGGAGGCGGGCATCGGCTTCGGCTACGTCACCAACGCCCACGCCAAGTCGGTCACCGCAGACCCGCGCGCCCAGGCCCTGGTCCGGGCCCTGCGCTCGGCGCTGCCGGGGCCGTGAAACGGCGTCGCACAGGCCGTGCGGGGAGCGCTAGCGTGCCGTCATGACGACCACCACGCATCCCCTCTTCGCCGAAGCCCTC
This sequence comes from Streptomyces sp. NPDC059957, assembly GCF_042730015.1. Lineage (NCBI taxonomy): Bacteria > Bacillati > Actinomycetota > Actinomycetes > Kitasatosporales > Streptomycetaceae > Streptomyces > Streptomyces sp. NPDC059957. The sequence continues at coordinate 4,709 of NZ_JBHWMB010000065.1, forward strand.
GCCGCACTGGGCCTGGAGCCGGACGTACGGAGCTTCCCCGACGGGACCCGGACCGCCGCCGACGCGGCCGCCGCGATCGGCTGCGAGCTCAGCCAGATCGTCAAGTCGCTGATCTTCGCCGCCGACGGGGTCCCCGTACTGGTCCTCATGGACGGGGCCTCCCGGGTGGACGTGGAGGCGGTGCGCCGCGAGCTCGGGGCGGGCGCCGTGACCCGGGCCGACGCGGCCCTGGTCCGGGAGACCACGGGCTACGCCATCGGCGGGGTCCCGCCCTTCGGGCACCGCACGCGCACCCGGGTCCTCGCGGACCGCTCCCTGCTCGCCCACGCGGTGGTCTGGGCGGCCGCGGGGACCCCGCACACGGTGTTCCCGATGGACCCGCGCGAGCTGATCCGGTACGCGGGGGCCGCGCTGGCCGACGTACGGGAGGGCTGACCGGGGCCGTCGCTCGACGGGCCCGGTCAGCCCGCGTTCATTCAGCCCGCGTTCAGGACGGCCGCCACGATCGGGCCCGCCGCGTCGCCGCCGTGGCCGCCGCCCTCGACCATCGCCGCGGCCGCGACGTCCCCGCTGAAGCCGGTGAACCAGCTGTCCGGGTTCTGCGCCCCGTCGACCTCCGCCGAGCCGGTCTTCGCACCCTTGTCGGAGCCGCCGACCGCGGACATCGCACCCTGGGCCGTGCCCGAGGTGGCGGTCAGCTTCATCATCCGCACCAGCTGCGCCGCCACCGAGGGCTTCATCTTCCGGCCGGCCTTCGCGATCTCGCGGCCGTCCAGCGAGGCCTTGACGACCACCGGCTGGCGGAACACCCCGGTCCGGGCGGTGGCCGTGATCGAGGCCATCGTCAGCGGGTTCATCTGGATCTGGCCCTGGCCGATGTACGCGGCGGCCGCCGCCGGGCCGGTCGCGTCCGGCACCTTCCCGTCGACGGTGGGCACGCCGACCTTCCACTCGACGCCCTCGCCGACACCGAAGACCTCACGGGCCTCCTTCGGGAGCGCGTCGTCGTCGTCGACCGGCTTGATCTGCTTGATGAAGGCGGTGTTGCAGGACCGGGCGAAGCTCGTCGCGAAGGTCTCGCCGTCGAGCTTGCAGCCCTTCAGGTTCCTGAAGGGCTTGCCGCCCCACGTCACCTCGGCCGGACACTCGGCGACCTTGTTCGCCGCCACCAGACCCCGGTCGAGCAGCATCGCGCCGGTCACGATCTTCATCGTGGAGCCCGGCGCGCGGGCTCCGCTGATGGAGGCGGGGAAGCCGTCCCCGCGGTGGTCGGCGATGGCCAGAACGTTGCCGGTGCTCGGCTGGACCGCGACCACCGAGGCCTGCGGGAACTTCAGGACCGCCTTCTCGGCGGCCGCCTGGACGTCCGCGTCCAGGACGGTCTGGATCTCCCCCGCCTTCCCCTCGACCAGCGTCAGCAGGGTCCGCCGGGGCGCCTCCTGGGCCACCGGCTCGATCCACAGCTCGGCGCCGGCCTTGCCGCCCTGCCGCTCCCCGTAGGTCTTGCGCAGGCTGTCGAGCACCGGGCGCAGCGACGGGTACTTCTCGGCCGTCAGCTCCCTGCCCTTGCGGTCGACGGCCTTGACCGGCGGGTTGGCCGGGGCGCCGCCGCGCAGCTTCTCGCCCTTCCGGAGCTCCGGGTGGAGCACCGAGGGCTGCCAGTCGACGAGCGGCAGCCCGGTGCTGTTGCCGCGGACCACGGTCAGCGCTGACTCGTAGGCGAGGGGCTTGGTGACCCCCTCGTAGGTGACCTCCGCGGCGACGGAGTACGCCACCGTGGTCCCGGTCTGGGTGCCGGGGGTGATCGCGACCTTGGACACGTAGGCCTTGGCCGCGAAATCACCGAGGGCGCCCTGCGCCTCCGCCGGGTTGTTCGTCAGGTCGGCCCCCGCCCGGGCGTCCCCGGCCGTCCACGCGGCGAAGAACGCCTTGGCGGTCGCCGCGGCGTCCTTGTCGCTGACCGGCCCGCTGCCCTTGGCGGGCACCGCCGGTCCGGTCGCGCTCGTGTTCCGGGTGCCGTCCCCGCCGGCGTCCCCCACCAGCGCGTACACCCCGTATCCCGCTCCGCCCACCATCGCGAGGAACACCCCGCCGATGATGGCCCCCTTAGCGGCCCCGTTCATTCCCTGTCCCCGTCCCCGTGGTCCGCGGCTCCCGTCCGTGAACACTGAACGCGTTCAAGGAGCCCGTGGAATAGACCATACGTCGAACAGACACGCGCCCCCGGGGTTGTTACCGGAGCTTGACCAGGCTCACACAGGCCCCCCTACACCCAGGTGTCCAGCCACATCCGGTTCTGCCAGGAATCCATCGGGATGGTCTGGCCCGTGTAGATCGGCCAGAAGTAGATGAAGTTCCACACGATCAGGAGCACCAGCACCCCGGCCGCCACCGCCCCCAGGGCGCGGCGGCGTTCCGAGGAGCCGGCCGGGCCCAGCAGGGCGCCGATCATCATGGCCACCGCCAGGCACAGGTACGGGACGAAGACCACCGCGTAGAAGAAGAAGATGGTCCGCTCCTGGTAGTTGAACCAGGGCAGCAGGCCCGCGCCCAGCGCGCACGCGATCGCGCCCGCCCGCCAGTCGCGGCGGAACAACCACCGCCACAGCACGTACAGCAGCGCGAAGCAGCCCGCCCACCACAGCAGCGGCGTGCCGAGCGCCAGTACCTCGCGCGCGCACTTGGCGGTCTCCGTCGCCGGGCAGCCGTCGGTGCCGGGTGCGGGGGACTCGTAGAAGTAGGAGACGGGGCGGCCCAGGACCAGCCAGCTCCACGGGTTCGACTCGTAGGTGTGGCCCGAGGTCAGGCCCACGTGGAACCTGTAGACCTCCGTCTCGTAGTGCCACAGGCTCCGCAGCCACTCGGGCAGGAAGGACCACGTGCTGTTCTGGTCGTTCTTGGCGGCCCAGTCGCGGAAGTAGCCGCCCTTGCCGTTGTCGGGGGAGAGGATCCAGCCGAGCCACGAGGCCACGTAGACGGAGATCGCCACGGGGACCAGGGAGAGGAAGCCGGTCCAGCTGTCGCGGCGCAGCATCGCCGCGTACGGGGCGCCCGCGCCCGCCGTGCGGCGCGCGGCCGCGTCCCACAGGACCGTCAGCACGCCGAAGAAGGCCAGCACGATCAGGCCGTTCCACTTCGTGCCGAAGGCCAGGCCCAGGCAGACGCCGGCCAGCAGCCGGTACGGGCGCCAGCCCAGCTTCAGCGTCTCCGCGATCCGGGCGTCCGGGCGGGTCCGCCCCTCCTCGTCCACCGGGAGCGCCGCCGCGAGCCGGGCCCGCACCTTGTCCCGGTCGATCACCAGCGAGCCGAAGGCGCCCAGCACGAAGAACATCAGCACCAGGTCGAGCAGCGCGGTCCGGCTCATCACCAGGTGCAGGCCGTCCACCGCCAGCAGGAGGCCGGCAAGGCAGCCCAGGAAGGTGGAGCGGAACAGCCGCCGCCCGATGCGGCACAGCATCAGGACGGACAGGGTGCCGAGCACCGCCGTCATGAACCGCCAGCCGAAGGGGTCGAAGCCGAACATCCACTCGCCCAGGCCGATCACCCATTTGCCGACCGGCGGGTGCACGACGTAGCCCGGGTCCAGCGGGAGGGAGACCCCGTTGGGATTGGCGAGGATCGACTTGTCGATGTCCTTGGGCCAGCTCGCCTCGTAGCCCTGCTTGATCGTGGCCCAGGCGTCCTTGGCGTAGTACGTCTCGTCGAATATCACCGCCTTCGGGCTGCCCAGATGGGCGAACCGCAGCACCCCGGCGACCAGCGCCACCAGCAGCGGCCCGGCCCACGCCAGCACCCTCTCCCAGCGCTCCGCCGCGGCCGGGCCGACCCCGAGCTGCGCCCACAGCTGGGCGGAGGGCCGTGCGTACGGGGGCACCAGGCGGGTGCGCACGTCCGACTGCCGCTTCGCCCCGGCGGGCGGAACGTAGCCGAAGCCGCGCAGGCGGCGCAGCCAGGGGGACGGCTGGTCGGCGGGGTCCGGGCCGGGCCCGGCCTCGGTGGCGGGCGGGGCCCCCGCAGGGCTGGGCGGCGGCGTCGCGGTACTGGTCACCGGCACATCGTAGGGAACGACCCTGTGCCGGACCCAGGGGGACGGGAGTGTGGGGCGCGGCGGTTGGGGCGGCTGAGAGGATGGGGCGGTGACCACTGACCAGCCCCGCTCCGCCGAAGCCCCCTCCCCGGCCCCCTCCGACGCACTCGCGGGAGGCGTCCTCGTCCTCGCCGGGACCCCCATCGGCGACCTCGCCGACGCCCCGCCGCGGCTCGCCTCGGAGCTCGAGCGGGCCGACGTGATCGCCGCCGAGGACACCCGGCGGCTGCGCAGGCTGACCCAGGGGCTCGGCGTGCACACCACCGGGCGCGTCCTGTCGTACTTCGAGGGCAACGAGTCCGCGCGCACCCCCGAACTGGTCGAGGCCCTGGAGGCCGGCAAGCGCGTCCTGCTGGTGACGGACGCCGGCATGCCCTCGGTCTCCGACCCCGGCTACCGGCTCGTCGCCGCCGCCGTGGAGAAGGACATCAAGGTCACGGCCGTCCCCGGGCCCTCCGCCGTCCTCACCGCGCTCGCCCTCTCCGGGCTGCCGGTCGACCGCTTCTGCTTCGAGGGCTTCCTGCCGCGCAAGGCGGGCGAGCGCCTCGGCAAGCTCCGCGAGCTCGCCGCCGAACGCCGCACCCTCGTCTACTTCGAGGCCCCGCACCGGCTCGACGACACCCTGGCCGCGATGGCCGAGGTCTTCGGCGCCGACCGGCGCGCCGCCGTCTGCCGCGAGCTGACCAAGACCTACGAGGAGATCAAGCGCGGCGGGCTCGGCGAGCTGGCCGCCTGGGCCGCCGAAGGCGTGCGCGGGGAGATCACCGTGGTCGTCGAGGGCGCCCCGGCCGCGGCCCCCGGCGATGTGGACGCCGAGGAGCTGGTGAACCGGGTACGGGTGCGCGAGGAGGCGGGGGAGCGGCGCAAGGAGGCCATCGCGGCGGTCGCGGCCGAGGCCGGCGTACCCAAGCGCGAGGTGTTCGACGCGGTCGTCGCGGCAAAGAACGCGGCACAAAAGTCGCCGTCGGTCGGTAAAGAGCTAACCTGAAAGGCAAAGCTCAGACCGCGCACCGGGCGCTTTGGGCATGACTCGCCCAAGGACCGTCCAACACTGGACAGGGCCTGATGCGCTCCCGCCCGAAGAGGCGTCCACTGGCAATGGCAGCAGTGGAACAAGAGGAGCTGGCATGAGTGAGATCGCCGAACCCCGCCCCCCATCCGCCGGACCCATCACTTCGACGGTCGCCGCACCGGCCGTCCCGGCCCTCCCTTCGACGGGGCCCGCTCCCGAGGCCGTGCCGACCGTGCACGAGGCGTACTCCTTCGCGTGCATGAAGTGCGGATACGGCTGGGAGCAGGGATACGAGATTGAGCACCACACCGACGGCCGGGGCCTGCCGTTCATCGTCTACACGGCGGACGGCGAGCGGGTGCCCTCCCCGCTGTCCAACCCGACCTGCATGAACTGCGGCGGCCACGTGGTGCGGATCATGCGGGAGGGCCAGGTCAAGTCGGTCATCGGCATGCTCGACCAGCTCTACCACCACCGCGCGGCCCCCGGGATCGCCGGCCCGGTGCCCGCCGGGTACTCCGAGAAGGCCCCCAAGGCCCCCAAGCCCGGCAAGGCGGTCCTGCACGAGGCTCCCGGCCCGGTCCACGTGGAACGGCCCGGGCTGATGGCCAGGCTGCTGGGGTTCTTCCGCCGGTCATAAGATCGGCCGTATGAGCCGTAGTACGCCGAACGACGCGCCGCCCCCGCTGCCCGAACCGCTGCGGGTGGCGGTCGCCGACTCCCACACCCACCTGGACATGCAGTCCGGCACCGTCGAGGAGGCCTTGGCCAAGGCCGCCTCCGTCGGGGTGACCACCGTCGTCCAGGTGGGCTGCGACGTGAAGGGCTCCCGCTGGGCCGCCGAGACCGCCGCCGCGTACGGATCCGTCCACGCGGCCGTGGCCCTGCACCCCAACGAAGCCCCCCGGATCGTGCACGGGGACCCCGACGGCTGGTCCAGGCAGGGCGCCCGGACGGGCGGCGGCGAGGCGGCGCTCGACGACGCGCTCGCGGAGATCGAGGCCCTGGCGGCCCTCGCGCACGTGAAGGCGGTCGGCGAGACCGGCCTCGACTACTTCCGGACCGGCCCCGAGGGCATGGCCGCGCAGGAGCGCTCCTTCCGCGCGCACATCGAGATCGCCAAGCGGCAGGGCAAGGCCCTGGTCATCCACGACCGCGAGGCGCACGCGGACGTGCTGCGCGTCCTGCGCGAGGAGGGAGCCCCCGAGCGGACCGTCTTCCACTGCTACTCCGGCGACGCGGAGATGGCCCGTGAATGCGCCGCCGCCGGCTACTACATGTCCTTCGCCGGGACCGTCACCTTCAAGAACGCGGCGCCCCTGCGGGAAGCCCTCGCGGTGGCCCCGCTGGAGCTGGTCCTCGTGGAGACGGACGCCCCGTACCTCACGCCGGCCCCCTACCGCGGACGGCCCAACGCGCCCTACCTCATCCCGCTGACCGTGCGGGCGATGGCCGCGGTCCGGGGCATCGACGAGGACGCCATGGCGACGGCACTGGCGGCCAACACGGCTCGCGCCTTCGCGTACTGAGCACCTCCGGCGGGCCGCTTCGGGTCGTCCACGGGGTCTCCTACGGCGCCTGCCGACGGCCGGCCGGGCCGCCGGCCGGACCGTCTCACCCGTTCGCCACGTTCCGTAGCCGCCCGACTTTGATGAGTGACGATCGCTCCGCTAGGGTGCCGTGCCCGAAGCAGCCGGACGGACCAGTGGAGCGAGCGCGATGAGCGATGTGGCCTGGCCGGCCGGTGGACGCGACCCCTGGGCCGCGGCCGCGGACCCGACCACGGAACCGGACCCGCACCCGGCCCGGGGCCCGTTCCCGAGCGGCGGCACGGACGGCGACCCGGACCCGGACCCGGGCATGGATCCGTCCCCGTATCGGGTTCCCAGAGCGTCGGCCCAGGCCCCGGACGCCGCACCGGGGCCTTACCCGGACCGGGACCCGTACGCGGGTCCGGGCGGGGACCCTTACCGGGGCTCGGAGTCGGACCCGGACCCGGACCCGTACGCGGGATCGGGATCGGACCCGACCCCGGACCCATACAGGGGTTCGACCCCGGACCCGGACCCATACCGGGGCTCGACCCCGGACCCGGACGCACACCGGGGCTCGGCCCCGGACCCGGGCCCGTACCGGAGCTCCGGCTCGGATCCGGACCCGTACCGGGGCTCGGGGGCGGTCCCGGACCTGGTGCCGGGGCAGGGGGTGGACCCGTACTCGGCTTTCTCCCCGGGGCCTCACCCGGAGCCAGGGGTGCCCGCGCCCCGGGGCGGCGGGCGGCGGCGGGCGGCCGCCGAGTCAGGGGCGGGCCGCCGGGCGCACGGGCGGACCCCCGCCCCGGCTGCGGCACCGGTTGCCGCCGCCGCCCAGGTCCTCGCCCCGGACCTCGCCCCCGAGACGGAAGCCCCGGCCACCGGCCGTCGCCGTCGCGGCGCGCCGGTGGCGCCCGTGGACACCGCCCCGGCCGGACCGGCCCCCGCGGGCACCGGGCGCCGCAGGGGCGCAGGCGGAGGCGGACTCGACACCGTGCCCGCGCCGGCCGGACCGGGGTCGGGCACCGGCCCCGTCCCCGGTCCGAGGCGGCGCAGGAGCGCCGCCCCCGCGCCCCGGGACACCTGGCGGCGCATCGTGCCGCAGGCCCTGGTCGTCGCGTTCCTGGCGGGCGGCACCACCGCCTTCGTCGCCGCCGACAAGGCCGTGCGCCTCACCGTCGACGGAGTCCCGCGGACCCTGCACACCTTCGCCGACGACGTGGACGAGCTGCTCGCCGCCGAGGGCCTCGGCGTCGGCCCCCACGACCTCGTCGCCCCGGCCGGGGCGGAGGTCCTCGACGACGGGGACGAGATCGTCCTGCGCTACGGCCGCCCGCTGAGCCTGACCCTCGACGGACAGCGGCGCGAGGTGTGGACCACCGCCCGCACCGTGGACGGCGCGCTGCGCCAGTTCGGCATCCGCGCCGAGGGCGCCTACCTCTCCGCGCCCCGCACCGCCGCCGTCCCCCGGACCGGCCTGACCCTCGCCGTCCGCACCGAACGCAGCATCACCTTCATGGCCGACGGCCGCGAGCGGGCGATCCGCACCAACGCCGCCACCGTCCAGGAGGCCCTCGGCGAAGCGGGGATCACCCTGCACGGCCAGGACACCACCTCCGTGCCCGCCGGCTCCTTCCCGCGCGACGGCCAGACCGTCACCGTGCTCCGCATCACCGGAACCCGCGAGATCCGCGAGGAGCGGATCCCGTACGTGACCGAGCGGGTCAAGGACTCCTCCCTCTTCGCCGGCACCGAAGTCGTCGAGCGCTCGGGGCGGCCCGGGGCGCGCAGGGTCACGTACAGCCTGCGGACCGTCAACGGGGTCCGGCAGAAGCCCCGCAGGATCGCCGAGGAGACCGTCCGCGCGCCCGTCAGCCAGCTCGTCAAGGTCGGCACCAGGCCGCTGCCGACCTCCGTCCAGGGCGCGGACGGCCTCGACTGGGGTGCGCTGGCCCGCTGCGAGTCGGGCGGCCGGCCCGGCGCCACGGACCCCTCGGGCACGTACGGGGGGCTGTACCAGTTCGACGTACAGACCTGGCAGGCCCTCGGCGGCAGCGGCCGCCCGCAGGACGCTCCGGGCCCGGAACAGACGTACCGGGCGAAGAAGCTCTACGTACAGCGGGGGGCGAGTCCCTGGCCACACTGCGGCCGTACCCTTTATCGGTGAGCACCGCAGAGCAGCAGCCCGAAAACACCGCGCCGGAGACCTCCGCGCCGGAGACGTCCGCACCCGGGACGTCCGCGCCCGAGACCTCCGCCCTCCTCGGCGCGGCCGACATCCGGGAGCTGGCCGCCGTACTCGGCGTACGGCCGACGAAGCAGAAGGGCCAGAACTTCGTCATCGACGCCAACACGGTGCGCCGCATCGTGCGCACCGCCGAGGTCCGGCCGGACGACGTGGTCGTCGAGGTCGGGCCCGGACTGGGCTCGCTGACGCTCGCACTGCTGGAGGCCGCCGACCGGGTCGTCGCCGTCGAGATCGACGACATCCTGGCCGCCGCGCTGCCCGCCACCATCGAGGCGCGGATGCCGGAGCGCAAGGACCGCTTCACGCTGGTCCACTCCGACGCGATGCTGGTCAAGGAGCTGCCCGGCCCGCCGCCGACCGCGCTCGTCGCGAACCTCCCCTACAACGTGGCCGTGCCGGTCCTGCTCACCATGCTCGACCGCTTCCCGAGCATCGAGCGGACCCTGGTCATGGTGCAGGCCGAGGTCGCCGACCGACTGGCCGCCGAGCCCGGCAACAAGGTCTACGGGGTCCCCTCGGTCAAGGCCAACTGGTACGCGGACGTCAAGCGGGCCGGCGCCATCGGCCGCAAGGTCTTCTGGCCCGCCCCGAACGTCGACTCCGGACTCGTCTCCCTGGTCCGCCGGGCGGAGCCGGTCAAGACCACCGCGACCAAGGCCGAGGTCTTCGCGGTCGTCGACGCCGCCTTCGCGCAGCGCCGCAAGACGCTGCGCGCGGCGCTGTCCGGCTGGGCCGGGTCCGCCGCGGGCGCCGAGGCGGCTCTGGTCGCCGCCGGGGTCTCCCCGCAGGCCCGCGGCGAGTCCCTCACCGTCGAGGAGTTCGCGGCGATCGCCGAGCACAAGCCCGCCGCGGAGAGGCCCGCGCTGTGAGCGGGACGATCACCGTACGGGTCCCCGCAAAGGTCAACGTCCAGCTCGCGGTGGGCGCGGCCCGGCCGGACGGCTTCCACGACCTCGCCAACGTCTTCCTGGCGGTCTCCCTCCACGACGAGGTCACCGCGACCACGGCCGGCGAACTGACCGTGACCTGCGCCGGGCCGGACGCCGACCAGGTGCCGCTCGACCGGACCAACCTCGCGGCCCGGGCCGCGGAGATCCTCGCGGAGCGGGCCGGGCTGAGCCCCGACGTCCACCTCCACATCGAGAAGCGGATCCCGGTGGCCGGCGGCATGGCCGGCGGCAGCGCCGACGGGGCGGCCGCCCTGCTCGCCTGCGACGCCCTCTGGGGCCTGAAGACCCCGGCCCCGGAACTCCTCGCCATCTGCGCGGAGCTGGGCAGCGACGTGCCGTTCAGCCTGGTCGGCGGGGCGGCGCTGGGTACCGGGCGCGGGGAGATCCTGACCCCGGTGGCCGCCGGCACCTTCCACTGGGTGTTCGCGGTGGCCGACGGCGGGCTCTCCACCCCGGCGGTGTTCCGCGAGTTCGACCGGCTCACCGCCGGCACGGAGGTCCCCGCCCCGCAGGCCTCCCCGGCCCTCCTCGCGGCCCTGGCCTCCGGCGACCCGGACGAGCTGGCCGCGACCCTGGCCAACGGGCTCCAGCCCGCCGCCCTTTCGCTGCGGCCGTCGCTGGCGGACACCCTCGCGGCGGGCACCGGGGCCGGAGCCCTGGCCGGGCTGGTCTCCGGATCCGGCCCCACGACGGCCTTCCTGGTCCGCGACGCGGAGTCGGCGATGAAGGTCGCGGCGGCCCTCGACGCCTCCGGCACCTGCCGCAGCACGCACGTGGCGACGAGCCCGGCCCCGGGCGCGACCCTCCTCTGACCGGCCGTCTGCGGCCCCGCCGCCGGGACCTCGGGCCGGGGCACCACCCCCGGGTACCCAGGCGGGAGTGAGTACCCGCGCCCTGTTCCGGCCCCCGCCCGCGCGGGACCGTAACCCCATGGGAGCCAGCGCAAGCGACATCGCCACCGCCACCCCCGCCACGCGGGACCGCTACGTCGACCTGCTCCGGGTCGCCTCGCTCGGGACCGTCATCGCGGGTCACTGGCTGATGGCCGCCGTCAGCACCGACGGCATAGGGAACCTGCTCGCCGTCGTGCCGCCGCTCCAGGTGCTCACCTGGGCGCTGCAGGTCATGCCGGTGTTCTTCTTCGTCGGCGGCTTCTCGCACGCCCTGTCCTACCGGTCCCTCGCGCGCCGCACCGACGGCCCGGTGTACGCCGCCTTCCTGCGGGCCCGGCTCCGCCGGCTGCTGCGGCCCACCCTGGTGTTCGTCGCCGTATGGACCGCCGTCGCCCTCGTCGCGCAGCTCCTCGGCGGGGGCGGCGGGCGACTGTCCGGGGCCGCGTTCCGGCTGGTCACGCAGCCGCTGTGGTTCATCGGGATCTACCTCGCGATGGTCGCCCTCACCCCGCCCCTGCTGAGGCTGCACGAGCGCCACGGCTGGGCCGCCTTCGGGGCCCTGGCCGCGGCCGCCGCCGTCGTCGACCTGCTGCGCTTCGCGGGCGGTGTCCCGTACGCCGAGTTCCTGAACTTCGCCTTCGTCTGGCTCGCCGTGCATCAGCTGGGCTTCCTGCGCGCCGACGGGCGGCTCCGCCGTCCCGGCGTCCTCGCCGCCGCCGGGCTCGCCGGGGCCGTCCTGCTGGTGGCGTACGGTCCGTACCCGCTGTCCATGGTCGGGATGCCCGGGGAGAAGGTCTCCAACATGGCCCCGCCCACCCTCGCCCTGCTCGCGCACGGGATCTGGCTCGTGGGCGCCGTGGAGCTGCTCAGGGGCCCCGCCGCCGCCTGGCTGGCCCGGCCCCGGGTCTGGCGCGGCGTGGTCGCCGCCAACGGGGTCGCCATGACGGCCTTCCTCTGGCACCTCACCGCGATGCTCGCCGTGTACGCCGCCCAGCTCGGCCTCGGCTTCGCCCTGCCCGAGCCCGCCGGGGCCGCCTGGTGGGCCCAGGTCCCCGTCCGGTTCCTCGCCGCCGCCGCGCTGACCTGCGTACTCGTCGCGGTCTTCCGGCGCTTCGAGGCACCTGCCGCAGGCAGCACGAGCAGCGCCGGCCCCCGCTCCGGCCCCCGCGCCGCCCTCGGCACCGCGCTCTGTCTCCTCGGGATCCTCGGACTCTCCACGACCGGCCTCGGCGGGCTCCTGGAAGGCCACAGCGCCACCCTGATCGCGCTCCCGGTCACCGCGCCCGCCGCGATCGGCATGGCCCTGGGCGGCTGGCTGCTGGTGGAACGGTCCGGCACTTCGCGGAGTTAGGCTGAGGGGCTGATCCACACCCCTTCCCTGGAGCGCTCCTGATGGCCGTCAACCTGGTCAATGTCGAGGCAGTCAGCAAGGTGTACGGCACCCGTACCCTGCTCGACGGCATCTCCCTCGGCGTATCCGAGGGGGACCGGATCGGTGTCGTAGGCCGCAACGGCGACGGCAAGACCACCCTCATCCGCATGCTCGCCAAGCTGGAGGAACCCGACACCGGCCGGGTCACCCAGAACAGCGGCCTGCACATGGGCGTGCTCACCCAGCACGACTCCCTCGACCCCAAGGCCACCGTCCGTCACGAGATCATCGGGGACATGGCCGACCACGAGTGGGCCGGCAACTCCAAGATCCGCGACGTGCTGACCGGCCTGTTCGGCGGGCTCGACCTGCCCGGCTTCGGCCAGGGACTCGACACGGTCATCGGGCCGCTCTCCGGTGGCGAGCGCCGCCGCATCGCGCTCGCCAAGCTGCTCATCGCCGACCAGGACCTCCTCGTACTCGACGAGCCCACCAACCACCTCGACGTCGAGGGCATCTCCTGGCTGGCCAAGCACCTTCAGGAGCGCCGCTCCGCGCTCGTCTGCGTCACCCACGACCGGTGGTTCCTCGATCAGGTCTGCACCCGCATGTGGGACGTGCAGCGCGGAGAGGTCCACGAGTACGAGGGCGGCTACAGCGACTACGTCTTCGCCCGCGCCGAGCGCGACCGCATCGCCGCGACCGAGGAGTCCAAGCGGCAGAACCTGATGCGCAAGGAGCTGGCCTGGCTGCGCCGCGGCGCCCCGGCCCGCACCTCCAAGCCGCGCTACCGCATCGAGGCCGCCAACGAGCTGATCGCCGACGTGCCGCCGCCGCGCGACAAGTCCGCGCTGATGAAGTTCGCGAACGCCCGCCTCGGCAAGACGGTGTTCGACCTGGAGGACGTGACCGTCCAGGCCGGCCCCAAGACCCTCCTCAAGCACCTCACCTGGCACCTGGGCCCCGGCGACCGCGTAGGTCTCGTCGGCGTCAACGGCGCCGGCAAGACCTCCCTGCTGCGCGCCCTCGGCGAGGCCGCCCGCACCCAGGGCGAGGTCCAGCCGGCCGCCGGCACCGTGACCGTCGGCAAGACCGTCAAGCTGGCCTACCTCTCCCAGGAGGTCGGCGAACTCGACCCGTCCCTGCGGGTCCTGGAGGCCGTCCAGCGCGTCCGCGACCGGGTCGACCTCGGCCAGGGCCGCGAGATGACGGCCGGGCAGCTGTGCGAGCAGTTCGGCTTCACCAAGGAGAAGCAGTGGACGCCCGTCGGCGACCTCTCCGGTGGCGAGCGGCGCCGGCTGCAGATCCTGCGCCTGCTGATGGACGAGCCCAACGTCCTCTTCCTCGACGAGCCCACCAACGACCTCGACATCGAGACCCTGACCCAGCTGGAGGACCTCCTCGACGGCTGGCCCGGGTCGATGATCGTGATCTCGCACGACCGGTTCTTCATCGAGCGCACCACCGACACGGTCATGGCCCTGCTGGGCGACGCGAGCCTGCGGATGCTGCCGCGCGGCCTCGACGAGTACCTGGAGCGCCGCCAGAAGATGATCGACGCGGCCGCTCCGGTGTCCGCCCCGGCCGCCGCCGGAAAGTCCTCGGCCTCCGGGGACGCGCGCGCCGCGAAGAAGGAGCTGCAGAAGATCGAGCGGCAGCTCAACAAGATGACGGACCGCGAGAGCAGCCTGCACGCCCAGATCGCCGAGAACTCCACAGACTTCGACAAGGTCGCCAAGCTCGACGCCGAGCTGCGGGAACTCATCTCGGACCGGGACGAGTTGGAGATGCGCTGGCTGGAGCTCGCCGAGGACGCGTAGGGCGCGTCCCGCCTCCGGGGCCCGCGCGCCCCAACTGGCCGATAACGACGGCATCACGGGCCGGTCCTCCCTTGGGTACAGGGGTCGGACCGGCCCGGCGCGGTTCTCGTCGTCAGTGATAGAAAGGGCTTCCTCCCACACCCGAAGCCGAAGGTATGCGCTGATGACCGAGCCGCCCCAGCCGCCGAACCAGCCGCCGAACCCTTCCGGTTACGGGCACCTGCCAGGGCCCCCGCAGCCCGGTTACGGGTTCCCGCCGCAGGGCGAGAACCCGTACGCGCAGCAGCCCCAGCAGCCGCCCCAGCCCCAGCAGCAGCCCCAGCAGCAGGGTCCGTACGGCCAGCAGCCGCAGGGCCCGTACGGCCAGCAGCCGCCCGGGGGCTACGGCTTCCCGCCGCCGCCCCCGCACATGGCCCCCGGCGCCCCCGGCATGCCGCCCGGTCCGCCCGGCGGGCCGAAGAAGAAGCTCGCCCTGCTGATCGCGGCCGCCGTCGCCGGCGTGCTCGTCCTGGGCACCGGCGGCTATTTCGCGTTCTTCGCCGGCAAGGACAAGGGCGCGGACCAGCCCGTCGCGCAGGACTCCGCGCCGCCCGCGGACGACAAGGCCTCGCCCTCCGCCCCGGTGGACAAGGGCGACGGCAGCGGCAACGGCGGTGAGGAGGAGGAAGACCTCAACGCCGGCCGCAAGCAGGGCGAGGACAAGGTCCTCTGGTTCAAGAGCAGCAAGATCGACGGCCCCGGCTCGGGCGTCGACTCCAAGGGCCAGTGGATCGTCGGCGACACCGTCGTCAAGAGCGTCTGGAAGTCGGTCACCGGCTACGGGGTCAAGGACGGCAAGGAGAAGTGGACCTTCACCCTCCCCGCCGTGATCTGCGGGGTCACCGACATGACCGAGGACGGCAAGACCGTCGTCATGTACAAGAACGGCGAGTCCGAATCCGCCGACTGCAACCAGATGCGGATGATCGACCTCAAGGCCGGCAAGGAGGGGTGGTCGAAGGAGGTCCCGAAGGAAGGGCTCTTCGACATCTTCACCTCCCCCGACCTCGCCCTCACCGGTGACGCCGTCGTCGTCAACCGGATGGGCACGAGCAGCGCGTTCAAGGTCAGCACCGGGGACAAGCTCTTCAGCAGCAAGGTGGAAACGGGCTGCCAGCCCAGCGACTACGCCGCCATGAACGGCAAGATGCTCGCCGTCGCCACCTGCCAGGACACCGACAAGACCGTCCAGGTCATGGACGCCGACCCGGCCACCGGCAAGAACACCTGGATCTACAAGCTCCCCAAGGGCTTCCAGGTCAAGAACGTCTACTCGCTGGACCCGATCGTCCTCGACCTCGGCAACAGCGAGAGCAAGGAGCGCTCCATCGTGGTCCTCGGACCCGACGGCAAGCAGCGCACCACCGTCTCCGGCGAAGGCAGCTTCCCGGTCGGCTGCGGCGGTCTCTTCAGCTTCAACCGCTCGATCCAGAGCTGTGGTTCCTCCTACGTGGACGCGAACACCCTCTACCTGCCCACCAAGGCCGACATCGGCCAGCCGAACGAGATCGTCGCCTTCGACCTCACCACCGGCAAGGTGAAGTGGCGCACCCCGGCCGGCGAGGGCCGCAGCCTCACCCCGCTGAAGGCGGCGGGCGGCCAGGTCGTCGTCTACCGCGAGGCGGAGCGGGAGAAGGGCGGCGAGGTCCTCACGATCCCGGCCGCCGGGGGCACGCCCACCGCGGTCCTGCGCAACCCGTCCGGCCCCGCCGCCCCGGTGGAGAGCTCCTTCCTCGCCCCGAAGGTGGACTACGTGGACGGCCGGCTGTTCGTCTCCGCCTCCCACCTGAAGGCCGACAACAAGAGCGAGAAGTTCCTGATGGTCTTCGGCAAGTGAGCGACCGCCCCGAGAACGAGCAGTCCGCCGAACCGCCCACCGAGAGGCAAGAGCACCGATGAGTACCCCGCCGCCCCCCAGCCAGCCGCCGTCCGGCGGTTTCGGCGCGCCGAAGGACCAGCCGCCGGGCGGGTTCACCCCGCCCCCGCTCCCGCCCATGCCGGCCGGCCCCCCGCCCCCGCCGCCCAGCCAGCCGCCGACCGTCCCGGCGCCGGCCGCGTCCCCCGGCACGCAGGCCTCGTACGGGTACCCGCAGGAGCAGGCCTACGGCTACCCGCAGCAGCCGCAGCCCGTCACCGCGCCCATGTACGCGGCCCAGGACCCGGCTGTCCCGGCCGGCGGCGGCAACGACGTACGCACCCAGCTGATGATCGTCGGCGCGGCCCTCCTGGCCATCGTCCTCATCGTCGGCGGCGGCTTCTGGTACGTCTCCGGCGAGGAGGGTTCCGGCAAGCAGCCCGTGGCCGGCGGCAGCGAGAGCCCCGGCGGCGACGACGCCCCGGGTGGCGGAGGCACCGAGAAGGTACCTGCCAAGACCAAGTCGAAGACCCTGGTCAACGTCCCGATGCCGGAGTCGAAGGAGATCGTCCAGATCCCCGGCTCCTGGATCACCGACACCACCTACGCCAAGTCCGACATGGCCAAGATCGTTGGCTACAACCTGGCCGACGGCTCGAAGAAGTGGGAGATCCCGCTCGACGCCAACGTCTGCGCCGCCAGCCGCTGGGTCTCGGACAACAAGACGGCGATCCTCTTCGACGAGGCCATGCCGACGGCCGAGAAGAAGTACCCGCAGTGCAGGCAGGTCGGCGTCATCGACCTGAACACCGGCAAGCTGCTGTGGAAGGCCACCGCCAAGTCCCAGACCGGCGGCGACAAGCCCGTCGTGCTCGCCGAGGTGACCGTCAGCGGCCAGACCGTCGCCGCGGGCGGCCTGAGCGGCGGCGCCGCCTGGAACCTCGCCGACGGCAAGGTCCTGTGGTCGCCCAAGATGGACGCGGACCGGTGCGGGGACCTCGGCTACGCGGGCGGCCCGGCCCTCGCCGTGATCCGCCGCTGCGGCCGGAGCACGGGCTACACGCTGTCCGCCCAGGTCCTGGACCCGGTCACCGGCGCGCAGAAGTCCTCGTACAAGCTCCCCGAGGGGCTGGAGTTCGCCCAGATCGTCTCCGCCAAGCCGCTGATCGTCGCGGCGGACGTCAACAACACCTCCAAGAACGCCATCGGCGTCAGCGACCTCTTCGTCCTCGACGACGCGGGCCAGCTCAAGGCGCGCATCCCGCTCACCTCGGGCAACTACAACCCCGAGTGCGGGGCCACCGGGGTCGAGGACTGCACCAACATGGTCATCGGCAACGGCAAGCTCTACCTGCCGACCGAGGAGCACAAGGGCACGAGCGACTCCGGCCGCACCAACGAGATCGTCTCCTTCGACCTGGAGACCGGCAAGCTGACCGCCGACCGGGCCGACGCCGGCGAGCGCTACACCATCTACCCGCTGCGCATGGACGGCTCCAACATCATCGCCTACAAGGTCCCGCCCTACGACGGCGGCGGCCAGGTCGTCTCCATCGACGGCAAGACGATGAAGGAGACCTTGCTCATGCAGAACCCGGCGACCAAGGAGTCGCAGCGCGCCGAGACCCAGTTCCTGCCGGACTCCGGCGAGTTCCGCTACGGCAACGGGAAGCTTTTCATCGCCCGCACCGCCGTGATGAGCAGGTCCTCGGGCTCCGACCCGTACTACACCTTCGTCTCCTTCACGACGGGCTGACCCCGTAACGGGCCGACCCGCGACGGGACAACCCGCGGCAGACGCCCAGAAGCCCCCGGAAGCCCCCGGAAGGTCCGCCCTTCCGGGGGCTTCTGCGCGGTATCCGCACCGCACCGTCGAACAAGCGTGTAGCTTGCCGGGGCAGAAGGGCGGGGGTGGGTACCTCAATGGGCGTACGGGTCATGGTGGTCGACGAGCACCGGCTGCTGGCCGAGGCGCTCGCCTCGGCCCTGAAACTGCGCGGGCACCGGGTGCTGGCGGCCGCCGCCCCGGCCGCGGGCGCCGCCGAACTGGTCATCAGCCGGGCCCCGGAGGTCTGCCTGCTGGGCACCGCCACGCCCGCCGAGCCCGGGGTCTTCGAGCCGATCGTGCGGATCAAGCGGGAGCGTCCGCAGATCGCCGTGGTCGTCCTGGGCCCGGTGCCGAGCCCGCGCGGGATCGCCGCCGCCTTCGCGGCCGGCGCCTCGGGGTACGTCCGCCACGACGAGCGCATCGAGGGCGTGGAGCGGGCGCTGGCCAAGGCCCGGGCGGGGGAGGTCGCCATCTCGCCGCAGCTGTTGCAGGGGGCCTTCGCCGAGCTGCTCAACCCCGCCGCCCAGCCCGACGACGAGGGCAGCAGGCTGCTGCGGCTGCTCACCCCGCGCGAGGTGGAGGTGCTGGTCCGGGTCGCCGAGGGCGAGGACACCCGGCTCATCGCCGCCGGCATGGCCATCGCTCCGAGCACCGCGCGCACGCACGTCCAGCGGGTGCTGATGAAACTGGGCGTGGGCTCGCGGCTGGAGGCGGCCGCGCTGGCCGCCCGTACCGGTCTGCTGGACCGGGCCGGACTGCCGCCGTCCGGGGGCGCCCGGCCCTGATCCGGGCCCGGGATTTCCCCGGAGGCGCGGATTCGGGTATGCCGGTGACCAGCACGCGTACGGTGCGTGCGTTTCCCCGGCGAGAGGCAGCAGGCACGTGAGCGAGACGGCGTCTTCCAAATACCTGGTCACCGGCGGAGCCGGATACGTGGGCGGGGTGGTCGCGGCCCACCTCCTGGAGGCGGGCCACGAGGTCACCGTCCTCGACGACCTCTCCACCGGCTTCCGTTCCGGGGTGCCGGCCGGCGCCGCGTTCATCGAGGGCCGCATCCAGGACGCCGCCGAGCACCTGGACCCCTCCTACGACGGGGTCCTGCACTTCGCGGCCTCCTCGCAGGTCGGCGAATCCGTGGTGAACCCGGGCAAGTACTGGGAGAACAACGTCGGCGGCACCCTGGCCCTGCTGGCCGCGATGCGCGGGGCGGGCGTGCGCCGACTGGTGTTCTCCTCCACCGCGGCGACCTACGGGGAGCCCGGCGACGGGCCGTTGACCGAGTCCTCGGTGACCGCCCCCACCAACCCGTACGGAGCCTCGAAGCTGGCCGTCGACCACATGATCGCGGGGGAGTGCGCGGCACACGGCCTCGCGGCGGTCTCGCTGCGCTACTTCAACGTGGCCGGGGCGTACGGGCAGTTCGGAGAGCTGCACGACCCCGAGACCCACCTGATCCCGCTGGTGCTGCAAGTGGCGCTCGGCGAGCGGGAGTCGATCTCCGTTTTCGGCGAGGACTACCCGACACCGGACGGCACCTGCGTACGGGACTACATCCACGTCGCCGACCTGGCCGAGGCCCACCTGGCGGCGCTGCGGGTCGCCGCCGAGGGGGAGCACCTGGTGTGCAACCTCGGCAACGGCAGCGGGTTTTCGGTCCGCGAGGTCATCGAGACGGTCCGCAAGGTCACCGGGAAGGAGATTCCCGAGATCGTGGCCCCCCGCCGGGCCGGTGACCCGGCCTTCCTCGTCGCCTCCGCCCGCACGGCCCACGAGCGCCTCGGCTGGACCCCGAGCCGCTCGGACCTCACGGGCATCGTGACGGACGCCTGGAACTTCACCCGCGCCCGGCGCGGCTGAGCCCGCGGGCACCCCTGCCCCACCCCTGACACTCCCGCGCCCCCGCTCCCACCAGGGCGGGGGCGCGCGTGCGTTCGGGGCGCGCCCTCGCCGGGCGCTGCGCGCGGGCGCCCGGCGTGCGCACGCCGAGTGAAATACCCCCCGTGCAACTGCCCATGGCACGCGACCGGACGGAACGGGACTTCCACGGGCGGGAAGTAGTCGCTTTCAAGCCACTCCGGAGCTCCTCCGGAACCGGCTCGCCGGAAAATCGCTCGGAAAACTTCTGTAATTCGGCCAACCACGAGGCGACCGCGGCCCTACGCTGATGCGTGACACCGGTGGGGGCCGGTGTTGATTCAGGGGTCGAGACAAGTCGGGTACGACGTCCGGTCCGGGGTAGTGCAGAGATGTCACGGCGGCGGCCGCGGCGCCTGCGGATCACCCGGTCCGGGCGTCGTACCCGCAGCCGTCCGTTCCCCGACCCTTGGGGGTTTTGTGGTCCGTATCCGGGTACTCGTGGTCGACGATCACCGCATCTTCGCCGAATCTCTCGCCGCCGCGCTCGCGGCCGAACCGGACGTGGACGTTTCCGCGGCCGGCAGCGGCCCCGCGGCGCTGCGCTGCCTCGAACGTGCGGTGGCCGAGGGCCGCCGCTTCGACGTCCTGCTGGTCGACTCCGACCTGGCCGCCGTCCCCGCCGGCGTCCCCGCCCAGCGGGAGTCCGGCTCCGCCCCACCCGCCGCCGACGGGATCGCGCTGGTGGCAGGCGTACGGGTATCCCACCCCGAGGTCCGTACGGTCGTCCTCGCCGAGCGCGACGATGCCCGCCGGGCCGCCCTCGCGCTCCAGGCGGGAGCCTCGGGCTGGGTGGCCAAGGACTGCTCGCTCTCGCGGCTCCTGGCCGTCATCCGCGGAGTCCTGCGCGAGGAGACGCACCTTCCGCCCGCGCTGCTCACCGGAGTGCTCCGCGAACTGACCGCGGCGCGCAAGCACCGTACCGACAGCGAACGGCTGGTGGAGTCCCTCACGCCCAGGGAACACGAGGTGCTGCGCTGCATGGTGGCGGGGCTGGGCCGCAAGGACGTGGCCGCGCGGCTGTTCCTCTCCCCGCACACCGTCCGCACCCACATGCAGAACGTGCTGGGCAAGCTGGGCGTGCACTCCACGCTCGCGGCGGTCGCCCTGGCCAGGCGGGCCGGCGTACGACCCGCCGACCTGCCGGGGCTGCCGGGGCAGGGACTAGCCGGGGATGTTGTCGAACGGAGCGGTCAACTGGCGTAGCAGGCCGGCGAGATCGCCGCGCTGCGTCCGTGAGAGCTGGGCCAGGATCGCCCGCTCCTGGGCCAGCAGCCCGGCGAGCGCCTGGTCGGCGCGGTCGCGGCCCTCGGGGCTGAGGCGCACCAGGACCCCGCGGCGGTCGTTGGGGTCCGGCAGCCGTTCGACGAGGCCCTTCTTGGCGAGCCGGTCGATGCGGTTGGTCATGGTCCCGGAGGTCACCAGGGTCTGCGTCAGCAACTGACCGGGGGAGAGCTGGTACGGCGCGCCGGCCCGCCGCAGCGAGGTCAGGACGTCGAACTCCCAGGGCTCCAGGCCGTGCTCGGAGAAGGCCAGTCGGCGGGCACGGTCAAGGTGCCGCGCGAGCCTGCTGACGCGGCTGAGCACCTCGAGTGGTTCCACGTCGAGGTCAGGGCGTTCCCGCCGCCATGCCGCGACCAGTCGGTCGACCTCGTCCTCCATGCGGATCAGTGTAAAGGGTCTGTCGACGTGAAGTCTCTTTAAATCGAGCATCTTGATCTCGAGTATCTTGACATCGAGATATATTTTTCGCCACCATGGGCATGGAGGGGGCCGGAGACGATTCCGATTCCGACCGCACCGCCAGCTAGGAGGCTCGAACATGCATTCCGATACCGCGCCCGCGCAGGCCACCCCCACGACCCACACGGCCCCCACCTGGGATCCGCAGCAGTACCTCAGGCACGCCGGCCACCGGGCCAGGCCCTTCCTCGACCTCCTCGCCCGGATACCCGAGCTCCCCTCGCGGACCGCCCGCATCGCCGACCTCGGCTGCGGCCCCGGCAACGTCACCGCGCTGATCGCGGACCGCTGGCCCGCAGCCCACATCACCGGCTACGACCTCTCCCCCGAGATGCTCCACCGCGCGGACGCCGAATACGCCGGCCCCACCGGAGGCGGCGGCAAGCTCGACTTCCGCCACGGCAACCTCGCCGACTGGCTCCCGGAGGAGCCCTACGACCTGATCGTCTCCAACGCCGCCTTCCAGTGGGTCCCCGGCCACGCCGGCTCCTTCGCCCCCTGGATCACCGGACTGCGCCCCGGTGGCACCTTCGCCTTCCAGATCCCCGGCAACTTCACCGCCCCCAGCCACCGGATCCTCGCCGAGCTGTGCGACGCCCCGCGCTGGCGGGCCCGGCTCGCCGGACACGGAGCCCGCTACATCCACATCCTCGAACCCTCCGCGTACCTGGAGCGGTTCACCGAGCTCGGCTGCTCCGCCGACGTCTGGGAGACCACCTACCACCAGCTGCTCCAAGGTCCCGACCCGGTGCTGGACTGGGTCAAGGGCACCGCACTGCGCCCCGTGCTCACCGCGCTGGCCGACGACGAGGAAGCCGCCGAGGCCTTCCTCGCCGAGTACCGCTCCCTGCTCCGCGCGGCCTACCCCACGGGCCCCCGCGGCACCGTCTTCCCGTTCCGCAGGATCTTCGCCGTAGCCCGCAGGGAGGCATGAACATGCTCGCCGGAGTCGACCACGTCCAGCTCGCCGCCCCGCCCGGCTCGGAGGACCGGCTGCGCGCGTACTACACCGAGGTGCTCGGCATGACCGAGATCCCCAAGCCGCCGGTGCTCGCGGCGCGCGGAGGCTGCTGGTTCGCCGCCGGGCCGGTCCAGCTCCACCTGGGCGTGGAGGAGGACTTCCACCCCGCCCGCAAGGCCCACCCGGGACTCAGGGTCGACGGCATCGAGACCTACGCGGAAAGACTGGCGGCGCGCGGCGCCACGGTCGTCTGGGACGACAACCTTCCGGGGTACCGCCGCTTCTACTCCGAGGATCCGGTGGGCAACCGGCTGGAGTTTCTGGAACCGGATCGCGCCGGCCGTTGAACCGCCGCGGCGCACACGAAGGCGCCCCGCCACCGGAGATCCGGTGACGGGGCGCCTTCGTGCGTGCGGGACGGGTCAGAGCACGTTCACGTAGGCGTTCCAGCCGCCACCGAGGGAGGTGTTGCCCTTGAAGGTGTTCAGGCCCTTGAGGCCCGTCGCCTTGTACAGGTACGCGGTGCCGGCGGAGTTGACGCCGACGAGGTCGGCGCGGCCGTCACCGGTGATGTCGCCGACCGCGGCCAGCTTCTTCAGGGTGTTCCAGCCGCCGTCGCCGATCTTGACGCGGTCGCCGAAGCCGGCGGTGCCGTTGCCCGGGTAGACCCACAGCGTGCCGTCGGTACCGCGGGCGAGCAGGTCGGCGCGGCCGTCACCGGTCACGTCACCGGCGCCGAAGAGCTTGTTGTAGCCGCCCCAGCCGGCGCCGAGGCGCACACGGTTGCGGAACTGGTAGCCGTTGCCGTAGCTCGGGTAGAGCCACAGCACGTTGGACTTGTCGCGGGCCAGCAGGTCGCCGTTGCCGTCGCCGTCGACATCGCCCACACCGACGAGGGAGTTGTAGATGTCCCAGCCGGCGCCCGCGTAGTTGCCGTCGATGTAGAGCTTGCCGCCGCCCCAGAAGAGCCAGCCGGCCTCGTTCTGGCTGCCGAACGAGGAGGCCACGGCCATGCCGACCTGGCTGATCGGCGCTTCGCCGTCCATCTTCTGGCGGTCGCCGAAGCCACCGTTCTGCTTGCCGTAGTAGTAGTAGACGGCGCCGCCGCTGGTGCGGCCGACCAGCTCGGAGCGGCCGTGCGCGGGCACGCCGCCCTGGCCGGCGAACAGGTCGGTGTACTCCCAGCCCTTGCCGAACGCCTCGCGCTCGGCGAAGCCGCCGGCGCCGTTCGACCGGTAGAGCCAGTTCCTGCCGGTCGAGTCGCGGCCCAGGAGCCAGTTGCCGCCGGCCTTGTTGGTCAGCACCTGGAGCTGGTTGTACATGTTCCAGCCGGTGCTGCTCTTGGTCCGGTTGCCGAAGACGCCGCTGCGGTTGCCGGTGCCCGGGTACACGTAGAGCGTGCCGCCCGGCGTGGCCGCCAGCAGGTCGGCCTTGCCGTCGTTGTTGAAGTCGCCGCCGCCGAGGATCTGGGAGTAGATGTCCCAGCCGCCGCCGAGGGAGATCCGGGAGCCGTAAGGGCTGGCCGAAGCGGCCGTGCCGTTGCCCGGGTACAGGTACAGGGCGCCCGCGTAGGTGCGGGCCAGCAGGTCCGGGTTACCGTCGCCGGTCAGGTCGCCGACCCCGACGACCTTGTTGTAGATGTTCCAGCCGTTGCCGGACCATCCGAGGCGCGAGGCACCGTACGTCTCAGCCCTCAGCAGCGACAGCTTGCCCGAGACGGAGAGCGTCAGCAGCTCCGGGTGCCCGTCGCGGTCGAGGTCGCCGGCCGGGATGACGTCCTTGAAGTCCTCGCCGTAGGAGGAGCCGAGGCCGGCGGCGGCGCCGTCGACGCCGTACTCCGGGTCCTCGCCGTTGAAGGTCTTCAGGTACGACTTGCCGCTGAGCCCGCGGTACAGCATGTCCTGCAGGCCGTCACCGTCCACATCGAACAGCTGCGGCAGTGCGGCGGCCGCCGTGCGGGCGGTGGCCTTGGTGGCCGGAGCCTCGGGCCGGATGCCGGTGGCGCGCTCGTCGACCTTCGGCCGCTCGGCCTTCGCCGTGGGGACCGGCTTCTCGGAGGCCGAGACCGGACCGGAAAGGAGCATGCCCGCCGCGACGGCGAGGGCGGTGCAGGCCGCGATGCGGCCGGAGCGCGTGGAGCGCATGAAAGACAAGAGGTCTCCCTGGTAGTCAGGCGAAACCGGGCTGAACGATCTCGTCCACGGCGCGCGGCATGGCTGCGCTGCACGTGAGACGGCATTCCCCCCCGGGAGTTACCGAAGACTACCCGTGTGGCGCGCGTTGTCCAGACATTAAGCGAGCGGTTTTGATCACGTTCAGAACGCAGCGGTGCCCGGGGCCACCGGCCCCGGGCACCAGGTGCGACGTCCCGCTCACGTACCGCGAACGGACCGGCGCGCTCACTTCTTGCGGTGACCCACCAGCCGCGGCTTCGCTTCCAGGTTCTCCAGTCCGTGCCAGGACAGGTTCACCAGGTGCGCCGCCACCTCGGCCTTCTTCGGCTGGCGCGTCTCCAGCCACCACTGCCCGGTCAGGGCGACCATCCCGACCAGCGCCTGCGCGTACAGCGGCGCCAGCTTCGGGTCGAAGCCGCGGGCCTTGAACTCCAGGCCCAGGATGTCCTCGACCTGCGTGGCGATATCGCTGATCAGCGAGGCGAAGGTGCCCGTCGACTGGGCCACGGGGGAGTCGCGGACCAGGATCCGGAAACCGTCCGTGTAGTTCTCGATGTAGTCCAGCAGGGCGAACGCCGCCTGTTCCAGCAGCTCCCGCGGGTGCCCGGCCGTCAGCGCGCCCGTCACCCCGTCCAGCAGCTGGCGCATCTCGCGGTCCACGACGACCGCGTAGAGCCCCTCCTTGCCGCCGAAGTGCTCGTAGACCACCGGCTTGGAGACTCCGGCCTTCGCCGCGATCTCCTCCACCGACGTGCCCTCGAACCCCTTCTCGGCGAACAGGGTGCGGCCGATGTCCAGCAGTTGCTGACGCCGTTCGGCGCCCGTCATCCGGACCCGGCGGCTGCGCCTGGGCTTCTCGCTGCTGGAACTGCTGCCGTCGTTTCCCACGTCCCCCATCATGCCGCGTTCGACACTTCTTCCTTGCGTCGGGCGTCGATGCGGGCCTCGGACGGCCAGCGGACGTCGGACGCCCAACCCAGCTGTTCGAACCAGCGGATCAGCCGCGCGCTGGAGTCGACCTGGCCGCGCAGCACGCCGTGGCGGGCGGACGTCGGGTCGGCGTGGTGCAGGTTGTGCCAGGACTCGCCGCAGGACAGCACCGCCAGCCACCACACGTTGCCGGAGCGGTCGCGCGACTTGAACGGGCGCTTGCCCACCGCGTGGCAGATCGAGTTGATCGACCACGTCACGTGGTGCAGCAGCGCGACCCGGACCAGGGAGCCCCAGAAGAACGCGGTGAAGGCGCCCCACCACGACATCGTCACCAGACCGCCCACCAGCGGCGGCAGCGCCAGCGAGAACATCGTCCAGAAGATGAAGTCGCGCGAGATGCGGCGGATCGCCGGGTCCTTGATCAGGTCCGGGGCGTACTTCTGCTGGTCGGTCTGCTCCTCGTCGAAGAGCCACCCGATGTGCGCCCACCACAGGCCCTTCATCAGGGCCGGCACCGTCTCGCCGAAGCGCCACGGCGAATGCGGGTCGCCCTCGTGGTCGGAGTACTTGTGGTGCTTGCGGTGGTCGGCCACCCAGCGCACCAGGGGTCCCTCGACCGCCATCGAGCCCATGACCGCCAGGGCGATGCGCAGCGGCCGCTTCGCCTTGAAGGAACCGTGCGTGAAGTAGCGGTGGAAGCCGATGGTGATGCCGTGGCAGGCCAGGAAGTACATGAAGACCATCAGGCCCACGTCCAGCCAGCTCACCCCCCAGCCCCAGGCGAGCGGAAGCGCCACGAGCAGTGCGAGGAAGGGGACGGTGATGAACAGCAGCAGCGCGATCTGCTCCACGGACCGCTTGCTCTCACCGCCGAGGGTCGCGGACGGCACGGACGCGCCGGAAGACGCCGAGGCATCCTCGATCACGTCGGGACTGATGGTCATAGGTGTGTCCCCTGGGGGTGAGGGAGTCGGCAGGCGCGCCGCCCGGCCACACATCCCTACGGGTGCGTAACCTACGGCAACGTAAGTATGGCAAAGGTCCCCCGCGGGGCAAGAGGAGCGCGCCCGCAGCCGGGTCCATCGGCCCGAGCCGCAGGGCCGTCGTCCCGCCTGGTGACACACGGGCCTGGTCACCGGTACGGGCCACCTATCCTGGTGTCGTCGGACAGCGCGGTCCGCACGGGCAGCCCGAGCTGCGCATCAGGAGCGGTGGCACCGCCGGACCCAGGTCCGGCCGGCCACCACCGCGCGCATACCGGGGCCCACCTCCCAGTAGCGCTCGAAACACTGCAAGGAGCCGCACCTGTGAGCAGTGCCGACCAGGCCCACTCGACCACCGCCCCGGCGACCTCCCCCGCCGGCGCCGCCAACGCCGAGCTGCGCGCGGACATCCGCCGCCTCGGCGACCTCCTCGGCGAGACCCTCGTACGCCAGGAGGGCCAAGACCTCCTCGACCTGGTCGAACGAGTCCGAGCCCTCACGCGCACCGACGGCATCGCGGCCGCCGAGCTGCTCGGCGACACCGACCTGGAGACCGCCGCCAAGCTGGTGCGCGCCTTCTCCACCTACTTCCACCTCGCCAACGTCACCGAGCAGGTGCACCGCGGCAAGGAGCTGCGCGCCCACCGCGCCGCCGAGGGGGGCCTGCTGGCCCGCACGGCCGACATGCTCAAGGACGCGGACCCCGAGCACCTGCGCGAGACGGTCAAGAACCTCAACGTCCGCCCCGTCTTCACCGCGCACCCCACCGAGGCGGCCCGCCGCAGCGTCCTCAACAAGCTGCGCCGCATCGCGGCCCTCCTGGAGGAGCCCGTCTCGGGCGCCGGCGAACGCCGCCGCCACGACCTGCGCCTCGCGGAGAACATCGACCTCGTCTGGCAGACCGACGAACTGCGCGTGGTCCGCCCGGAGCCCGCCGACGAGGCGCGCAACGCCATCTACTACCTCGACGAGCTGCACGCCGGCGCCGTCGGCGACGTCCTGGAGGACCTCGCCGCCGAGCTCCAGCGCGTCGGCATCGAGATCCCCGCCGGCACCCGCCCGCTCACCTTCGGCACCTGGATCGGCGGCGACCGCGACGGCAACCCCAACGTCACCCCCGAGGTGACCCGGGACGTGCTGATCCTCCAGCACGAGCACGGCATCACCGACGCCCTGGAACTCATCGACTTCCTGCGCGGACTGCTGTCGAACTCCATCCGCTACACCGGCGCCACCGAGGAGCTCCTCACCTCCCTCCAGGCCGACCTGGAGCGCCTCCCGGAGATCAGCCCGCGCTACAAGCGGCTGAACGCCGAGGAGCCGTACCGCCTCAAGGCCACCTGCGTCCGGCAGAAGCTCCTCAACACCCGCGAGCGCCTCGCCAAGGGCATCCCGCACGAGGAAGGCCGCGACTACCTCGGCACCGCCGAGCTGCTCACCGACCTCACCCTCATCCAGACCTCCCTGCGCGAGCACCGCGGCGCGCTCTTCGCCGACGGCCGCATGGACCGCACCATCCGCACGCTGGCAGCCTTCGGCCTCCAGCTCGCCACGATGGACGTGCGCGAGCACGCGGACGCCCACCACCACGCGCTGGGCCAGCTCTTCGACCGGCTCGGCGAGGAGTCCTGGCGCTACGCGGACATGCCCCGCGACTACCGCGGCCGCCTCCTGGCCAAGGAGCTGCGCTCGCGCCGCCCGCTGGCGCCCACCCCGGCCCCGCTCGACGCGGCCGGCCAGAAGACGCTGGGCGTGTTCGGCGCCATCAAGGACGCCTTCGAGAAGTTCGGCCCCGAGGTCATCGAGTCCTACATCATCTCGATGTGCCAGGGCGCCGACGACGTCTTCGCCGCCGCGGTCCTCGCCCGCGAGGCCGGTCTCATCGACCTGCACGGCGGCTGGGCCAAGATCGGCATCGTCCCGCTCCTGGAGACCACCGACGAGCTCAAGGCCGCCGACGTCATCCTCGACGAGATGCTCGCCGACCCCTCCTACCGTCGCCTCGTCTCACTGCGCGGCGATGTCCAGGAGGTCATGCTCGGCTACTCGGACTCCTCCAAGTTCGGCGGCATCACCACCTCCCAGTGGGAGATCCACCGCGCCCAGCGCCGGCTGCGCGACGTGGCCCACCGCTACGGCGTGCGCCTGCGCCTCTTCCACGGCCGCGGCGGCACCGTCGGCCGCGGTGGCGGCCCCTCGCACGACGCGATCCTCGCGCAGCCCTGGGGCACCCTGGAGGGCGAGATCAAGGTCACCGAGCAGGGCGAGGTCATCTCCGACAAGTACCTCGTACCGTCGCTGGCCCGCGAGAACCTGGAGCTGACCGTCGCGGCCACCCTCCAGGCCTCCGCCCTGCACACCGCACCGCGCCAGTCCGACGAGGACCTGGCCCGCTGGGACGCGGCCATGGACACCGTCTCGGACGCCGCGCACGACGCGTACCGCGAGCTCGTCGAGGACCCGGACCTGCCGGCGTACTTCTTCGCCGCCACCCCCGTGGACCAGCTCGCCGACCTGCACCTGGGCTCGCGCCCCTCGCGCCGTCCCGACTCCGGCGCGGGCCTCGACGGCCTGCGCGCCATCCCGTGGGTGTTCGGCTGGACCCAGTCCCGCCAGATCGTCCCCGGCTGGTACGGCGTCGGCTCGGGCCTGAAGGCCCTGCGCGAGGCCGGCCAAGGCGATGCGCTGGCCGAGATGGGCGAGCGCTGGCACTTCTTCCGCAACTTCCTGTCCAACGTCGAGATGACGCTGGCCAAGACGGACCTGCGGATCGCCCGCCACTACGTCGACACCCTGGTGCCCGACGAGCTCAAGCACGTCTTCGCCCGCATCGAGGCCGAGCACGAGCTCACCGTCCGCGAGGTCCTGCGGATCACCGGGGGCGAGAAGCTCCTCGACTCCAACCCGGTCCTCCAGCAGACCTTCGCGGTCCGCGACGCCTACCTGGACCCGATCTCCTACCTCCAGGTCTCCCTGCTGGCCCGCCAGCGCGCGGCCGCCGAGCGCGGCGAGGAAGCGGACCCGATCCTGTCCCGCGCCCTGCTCCTGACCGTCAACGGCGTCGCCGCCGGTCTGCGCAACACCGGCTGAGGTTTCGTACGGCGTACGACGGAGCCCCCGTCACCGGATCGATCCGGTGACGGGGGCTCCGTCGTTGGCTGCCCTAGCTGTTGTACGTGGACTGCGCGCGCTCCAGGCCCTCCTGGATGAGGCATTCCACGGCGTCCGCCGAACGGTCGACGAACCAGTCCAGCTCCTTGCGCTCCGTGGAGGAGAAGTCCTTCAGCACGAAGTCGGCGACCTGCATCCGGCCGGGCGGGCGGCCGATGCCGCAGCGCACCCGGTGGTAGTCGGGGCCCATCGACTTGGTCATCGACTTGAGGCCGTTGTGGCCGTTGTCCCCGCCGCCCAGCTTCAGCCGCAGCGTCGGGTAGTCGATGTCCAGCTCGTCGTGGACCGCGATGATCCGGTCCAGCGGCACCTTGTAGAAGTCCCGCAGTGCCGTCACCGGGCCCCCGGACAGGTTCATGAACGACATGGGCTTGGCCAGCACCACGCGCCGGTTCAGCGGTCCCGGCGGGCCCATCCGGCCCTCGACCACCTGGGCGCGGGCCTTGTGCGCCTTGAACTTGCCGCGCATCCGCTCCGCCAGCAGGTCGGCCACCATGAAACCGATGTTGTGGCGGTTGCCCGCGTACTCCGCACCCGGGTTCCCGAGGCCCACGATCAGCCAGGGCGCCGCGTCGTCCGACATCAAAAGCTCCTTATACGAAGACGACCGCCGTCCCGCTCCAGTGGAGCCGGACGGCGGTCGTTCAGCAAGTGCTGAGGGGGAGGGGCGAGGCTCAGGCCTCGGTGCCCTCGGCGGCCGGCTCCTCGGTGCCCGCACCGATGACCTGCAGGACGGCGATGTCGCCGTCGACGGCCAGCGTGGTGCCGGCCGGCAGGACCAGGTCGGAGGCGGTGATGGTGGCACCGGCCTCCAGGCCCGCGATCGAGACGGTGACCTCGGTCGGGATGTGCGTGGCCTCGGCCTCGACGGAGATGGTGTTCTGGAGGGTCTCCAGCATGTTGCCGCCCGGGGCCAGCTCGCCCTCGGTGACGATCGCGACGTCGACGGTGACCTTCTCGCCCTTCTTGACGATCAGGAAGTCGACGTGGGAGATCGAACGCTTCAGCGGGTGCTTCTGGACGGCCTTCGGGATGACCAGCTCGGTGCCGGCGCCCTCGATGTCCAGGGAGAGCAGGACGTTCGGGGTGCGCAGCGCCAGCTGGAGCGCGTGGGCGTCCACGTTGACGTGCTTCGGGTCGGTGCCGTGGCCGTAGATGACCGCGGGGGTCAGGGCGTCACGGCGGGCCTGGCGGGCAGAGCCCTTGCCGAAGTTTTCGCGGACCTTCGCGGCAAGCTTGATCTCGGACATGCTCACTCCTCGTGGGGTGACGGAAATGGACGACAGTCACCCGGCCGGAACACGGCCTGCTACGAAGAGCGCGTCGATAACGGAGCATCCATACCCGTGAAAACAGGTACGGCCTCCCTCGCCGAGCAACTCAAGGAGTGTACCCGGCGGGGAGGCCGTACCCAAAAATGATCTAACGCACAGCGGACGTGACTACTGCTGCTCTTCGAACAGGCTGGTGACCGAGCCGTCCTCGAAGACCTCGCGCACGGCGCGGGCGATCATCGGGGCGATGGAGAGCACCGTGATCTTGTCGAGCTCCAGGTCGGACGGGTCCGGCAGGGTGTTCGTGAACACGAACTCGCTGACCTTGGAGTTCTTCAGGCGGTCGGCGGCCGGGCCCGACAGGATGCCGTGCGTGGCCGTCACGATGACGTCCTCCGCGCCGTGCGCGAAGAGCGCGTCGGCGGCGGCGCAGATGGTGCCACCCGTGTCGATCATGTCGTCGACCAGGACGCAGACGCGGCCCTTGACCTCACCGACGACCTCGTGGACGGTCACCTGGTTGGCGACGTCCTTGTCGCGGCGCTTGTGCACGATCGCCAGGGGGGCGTCCAGGCGGTCGCACCAGCGGTCGGCGACGCGTACGCGGCCGGCGTCCGGGGAGACGATCGTCAGCTTGGAGCGGTCGACCTTGGCGCCGACGTAGTCCGCGAGGACCGACAGGGCCGAAAGGTGGTCGACCGGGCCGTCGAAGAAGCCCTGGATCTGGTCGGTGTGCAGATCGACCGTGAGGATGCGGTCCGCACCCGCGGTCTTCAGCAGGTCCGCGACCAGGCGGGCCGAGATCGGCTCGCGGCCCTTGTGCTTCTTGTCCTGGCGGGCGTACCCGTAGGACGGGACGATCACGGTGATGGAGCGTGCCGACGCGCGCTTGAGCGCGTCGATCATGATCAGCTGCTCCATGATCCACTTGTTGATCGGAGCCGTGTGGCTCTGGATCAGGAAGCAGTCCGCGCCACGCGCCGACTCCTGGAATCGGACGTAGATCTCGCCGTTCGCGAAGTCGAAAGCCTTGGTCGGCACGAGGCCGACACCGAGCTGGTGCGCGACCTCCTCGGCCAGCTCGGGGTGGGCGCGGCCGGAGAAGAGCATCAGCTTCTTCTCGCCGGTCGTCTTGATCCCGGTCACAGCACTGTCTCCTCAGACGTGGGAAAGCTGCTCGCCCCCATGTGCGTCCGTCCCGCACACGGTGAGCCAGCCGAATTGCGTTCACGTATCACGGTACGCCGTCTCCGGCGTAGCCGTTTCCGGTCAGTTCACCTCAGCGTTCGTCGGAGTCCTCGCGGACCGCCGACTGCGCCGCCGTCGCGGCGGCGCTTCCCGGACGCTTGCGGGCCACCCAGCCCTCGATATTCCGCTGCTGGCCACGGGCCACGGCCAGGGCGCCGGGCGGAACGTCCTTGGTGATCACGGAGCCGGCGGCCGTGTAGGCGCCGTCCCCGATGGTGACGGGAGCCACAAACATGTTGTCCGAACCCGTCTTGCAGTGTGAGCCGACGGTCGTGTGGTGCTTGTGCTCACCGTCGTAGTTCACGAACACGCTGGCGGCGCCGATGTTCGTGTACTCGCCGATCGTCGCGTCGCCGACGTAGGACAGGTGCGGGACCTTGGTGCCCTCGCCGATCGTGGCGTTCTTCATCTCCACGTACGTGCCGGCCTTGGCCTTCGCGCCCAGGTTCGTGCCCGGACGCAGGTAGGCGAAGGGGCCGACGCTCGCCGAGGTGCCGATGACCGCGGTGTCCGCCACCGTGTTGTCCACGCGGGCGCCCGCGCCCACGCGGGTGTCCTTCAGGCGGGTGTTGGGGCCGACCTCGGCCTGCTCGGCGATGTGCGTGGTGCCGAGCAGCTGGGTGCCCGGGTGCACGATCGCGTCCTGGCCGAAAGTCACCGTCACGTCGACGAGGGTGCTCGCCGGGTCGACGATCGTCACGCCGGCGAGCATGGCGCGCTCCAGCAGGCGGGCGTTCAGCAGTGCGCGGGCCTCGGCGAGCTGGACCCGGTTGTTGATCCCGAGGATCTGCCGGTGGTCCGCACCCACGGCCGCGCCGACGCGGTGGCCGGCCTCGCGCAGGATGCCGAGCACGTCGGTGAGGTACTCCTCGCCCTGGCTGTTGTCGGTGCGGACCTTGCCGAGGGCGTCGACGAGGAGGGCGCCGTCGAAGGCGAAGACCCCGGAGTTGATCTCGGGGATGGCGCGCTGGGCGTCGGTGGCGTCCTTGTGCTCGACGATGGCGGTGACCGCCCCGTCGGCGCCGCGGATGATCCGGCCGTACCCGGTGGAGTCGGGGACCTCGGCGGTCAGCACGGTGACGGCGTTGCCGTCGGCCTCGTGCGTGGCCGTCAGCGCGGCCAGGGTCTCACCGGTCAGCAGCGGGGTGTCGCCGCAGACGACGACCACGGTGCCGGCGGGACGGTCGGCGGCGAGCTCTTCGAGGGCCATCCGGACGGCGTGCCCGGTGCCGTTCTGCTCGTACTGGACTGCCGTGCGGACGTCGGCGTCGATCGCGGCGAGGTGCGCGGTGACCTGCTCGCGGGCGTGCCCGACGACGACGACGAGGTGGGTGGGGTCCAGCTCGCGGGAGGCGGCGACGACGTGACCGACGAGCGAGCGCCCGCTGATCTCGTGCAGAACCTTGGGTGTGGCCGACTTCATGCGGGTGCCTTCACCCGCTGCGAGTACGACGACGGCTGCCGGGCGGTTGGCGCTCACGGGTGTGCCCTTCGGCTTCGGGTGGTGGACCCGTGAAGGATACCGGTGGGTTTAAGGCCCTAAACGAGGGTGGGTCCCGACTGCGGAAGTCAGGACCCGGACCGTGAAGCTCCCCTGTCAGGACTCGAACCCGAACATAAGGCACCAAAAGCCTCAGTGCTGCCAATTACACCACAGGGGATTAATCGACTGAACCGGACATTGCGCCCTGGTGGTCGAGCCGACGGGACCTACTATGCCGCACCGGGCGCCCTGAATGCGACGGTACAAATC
Organism: Streptomyces sp. NPDC059957; assembly: GCF_042730015.1. Taxonomy (NCBI): domain Bacteria; kingdom Bacillati; phylum Actinomycetota; class Actinomycetes; order Kitasatosporales; family Streptomycetaceae; genus Streptomyces; species Streptomyces sp. NPDC059957. The sequence continues at coordinate 38,499 of NZ_JBHWMB010000065.1, forward strand.
CGAGCCCTTCAGCGGGATTTCCGGTCGCCTGCGGACCGGGGCCGCTGCGTAGGCTGGACCGTATGACCAGTACGGGGGAAGAGCAGGGAGAGGCGGGGGCCGGGCGGGACGGGCCCCTGTGGTGGGAGCGGCGCAGGTCGGCCGTGTTGGACGTGGGGCTCGGCGCGGTGTCCGCCGTCGAGTGCGGGGTGGAGGGCGTCGGGTTCGCCCACGAGGCGGGGATCCCGGTCTTCGCCGGGGTGCTGTTCGGGCTGCTGGTCGGGTCGGTGCTCGTCCTGCGCCAGCGCTGGCCGATCGTTGTGGTGCTGGTCGGCATCGCGGTGTCGCCGGCGGCCATGGGGTTCCTGCTCGGCGTGGTCGGGCTGTACACGCTGGCCGCCTCCGAGGTGCCCCGGCGGATCACCGGGACCCTGGCGTCGATGTCGCTGGCCGCGACCTTCGTGGTGATGTACATGCGAACCCGGGCGGACCCCGAGGTCACCCTCACCATCGTCATCACCCTGTCCGTGTTCGTGGCGGTGGCGCTGACCGTGCCGCCGGTGCTGTTCGGGCTGTACACGGCGGCCCGCAGACGGCTGATGGAGAGCCTGCAGGAGCGGGCGGACTCGCTGGAGCGGGAGCTGTCGCTGCTCGCGGACCGGGCGGAGGAACGGGCCGAGTGGGCCCGTACGGAGGAGCGGACCCGGATCGCGCGGGAGATGCACGACGTCGTGGCGCACCGGGTGTCGCTGATGGTGGTGCACGCGGCGGCGCTCCAGGCGATCGCCGCCAAGGACCCCGTGAAGGCGGCCAGGAACGCGGCGCTGGTCGGGGACATGGGACGGCAGGCGCTGACCGAGCTGCGCGAGATGCTCGGCGTGCTGCGGGCGGAGTCGCCGAAGCCGGCGGCCGTGACGGTGCCGGTGGCGGCCCTGGTGGGGAGCTTCGAGGACGGGCCGACGCTGGGTGAGCTCGAGGCGCTGGTCGGACAGTCGCGGGCGGCCGGGATGGTCGTGGAGCTGGACGTGCGCGGCGAGTACCGCGCGTACGTGGCGGAGGTGGAGCAGACGGCCTTCCGGGTGGTGCAGGAGGCGCTGACCAACTGCCACAAGCACGCCGCGGGCGCACGGGTCGTCGTACGGCTGGCGCACCGGCAGGGGGAGGTGGCCATGCAGGTGGAGAACGGCCCCTGCGACGGCAAGGCGGCCGAGCCGGGGCTGCCGAGCGGCGGGAACGGCCTGGTCGGCATGCGCGAGCGGGTGCTCGCACTGGGCGGGGTGTTCGTGTCCGGCCAGACGGACGAGGGCGGCTTCAAGGTCTCGGCGGTCCTGCCGAGCGACCGGGGGTAGGGGCGGATGGCGTGGGATCCGGTGGGGGAGCTGACGGCCGGGGAACGGAAGAACTTCGCGCGGCACGGGCAGGTCGGGGAACGGCTGTGGCTGAACGTGCCGGGGCCGTTCTGGACGGGGGTGACGGACAACTGCTGGACCGGCCGGATGGAGGCCCCGGACAGCGTGCTGTACACGGCGGAGAGCGCCCACTGCACCGAGTACGTGTTCCGACAGCCGCGGAATCCTTCCGAGGTGCGGGCGCTGGCCGAGGCGGCCTGGGCCGAACCGTGCGGGGAGTACTACTGCGACGGGGACCTGCGCTGGACCCCGGCCGGGGTGCGCGCGTGGTGGGCGGGCCGGGAGCGGGTCGTCGAGCACCTGGCCGAGGCGCTCGCGGATTTCGGGGCGGGCGGTTCTGCCGGGGACGCCGATGCGGCTGCCGGAGTGCGGGAGTTCCAGGGGTACCTGGCGGGTGGTCTCGCCGATGATCTGCGGGCGTATCTTTTCCGGCTGGAGGAAGGCCGGTATCCGGAGGCCGGGGAGCGGCTCCCGCGGTTGTGACGCGGGGCGACAGGGGGAGTGGGGATGACTGCGGGCTGGGATCCGGTGGCGGAGCTGACGGACGAGGACCGGAAGCTGTTCCAGGGGCGGTGGGAGAAGCGGCTCTGGCTGAACGTGCCGGGGCCCTTCTACACGGGCGAGACGGACACGTGCTGGACCGGACGGCTGAACGCGCCCGGCAACGTGATGTACGCGGCGAGCACCGAGGACGCCCTCGAGTACGTCTTCCGGCAGCCGCGGACCCCGGCCGAGGTCCGCGAGGTGGTGAACGCGGCGGACGAGGAGCCCTTCCAGGAGTACGCGTACGACGGGGACCGCTGGTGGACGCCGGAGACGGTGCGCCGGTGGTGGGCCGGGCGGAGCCGCGTCGAGGAGCACCTGGTGCTCACGCTTGCCGAGTACGGGGGCAGCGTCCATCCCGCCGACCTGGACGCCGCCGAGGGGGCGCGGGAGTTCCGCGCCTACCTGGAGGGCGGGCTCGCCGCCGATCTGCGGGCGTACCTCTTCCGGCTGGAGGAGGGCCGCTACCCGGAGGCCGGGGAGCGGCTTCCGGAGCTGGGCGGCTGAAGCGTGCCGGGCCGGCAAGATCCGAAAGGGACGCTAGCCCGTGGTCAGGCGGGTCGGCTGGAGGCCGGTGAGGAGGAGGGTGAGGGCCTCGTCGAGGCTCGATCCGAGGTACCAGTCGCCGGTGTGGTCCACGCAGTAGACACGGCCCTCGCGGTCGAGGGCGAAGTGGGAGCCGCCCCCGGCCGGGTCCGTGTCGGCCTCGACGCCGAGCGGGCAGAGCTGGGTGGAGAGGGCGCGGCCGAGGTCCGCGAAGGTGCGGGCCAGGTGCAGCCCCGTGAGCGGGTCCAGGCGTATCGCGGTGGGCGCGATCTGGCGGCCGGGGCCCGGGGCGGTGACGGTGAGGTTCCCGAACTCCGCCCAGGCCTCGACGGCGGCCGGGAACACGGTGTGCCGGTGCCCGGCGGGGGTGGTGTGGTCGCGCAGGGCGTCGGCCCAGTACTCGGCCTGCTTGATGTCCCAGCGGCCCGGCTCCCAGCCGGCGGTGCGCAGGGCGGAGTCCACGGCGACGGGGAAGCGGGTCGCGGAGGAGCGGGCGTACGAAGCGGAGGTCGTGGTCATGGCGGCTACTCGGGGTGCGTGAGGTCGACGGGGCGGACGCCGAAGTGGGCGAGGAGGGCCTCGCAGGAGCGGCAGGGAGGTGCGTAGCTGCCGTGGAGCGGGTCGCCGTCCTCGCGGATGCGGCGGGCGGTGATCTTGGAGTGCTTCAGCGAGCGGCGCGCCTCGCTGGGCGTCAGGGGCTTGCGCGAGGCGCGCTTGCTGCGGGCGCCCTCGATGGTGGCGAGGTGGCGGGAGAGCAGGATCGCCTCCGGACACCGGCCGGTGAAACGTTCGCGCTGGCCGCTCGTGAGGGTGTCGAGGAAATCCTGTACGAGGGCGTGCAGTACGGGGGGCAGGTCGGCCTTGCCGGCGGTCCCGGTGAGGGTTTCACCGCGTACGGACAGGGCGGCGGCCACCGTGGGCAGGATCCCGTCGCGGCGGAAGCGGAGCACCGGCACGGCGGGGCGGCCGTCCCCGCCGCCCCAGCGCAGCCGGGGATCGCCGGGGCCCTGGTCGGCCGCGGCGCGGGCCTGTGCGGGGACGGCCGCCGGATCACCGGTTCCCGCGGGACCGGCGGGGTCCGCGGGTCCGCGGGCGCCCGCGGGGCCCGCCGATCCCAGGGCTCCCGCCCCTCCTGAGTGGGCGTCGGCCGCGTCTGTGCGTGATGCCGTGTTCTGCATGGTTGCGCTTTCCCTCCCGTGGCCGCGGCGCCGGCCGCTGTCGCGCACGCCCCCGTGCTGTGGGGACAGCCTGTCAAATGTCCCGTGGCATGTGGAAGCTGGGTCGAATATTCGTATCAATTCGGATCTTCCCGGCCGTCCCGCGGGGCCCCCGCACACGTGCGGGTGACGTCCTTGCCGGAGCACATAGGCTGTGGTGAACCAGCCAGATCCAGCAGGGGGCTACCGCCATGACGACAGGTCGGCTCGGGCATGAGGCCGCGCCACCCAACGCCGCTTATTCGGGGCAGGTCGTGCATTTCCCGGACCCCGTCCGGGCAGCGCGCCATCCCCACGGAGTCCGCATCGACGCGAACGGACACCCCGACTTCGCGCTGTACGCCCGTGCGGCCGTCGAGATCGCCGAGCCCCCGGAGGGCTTCGGCGTGGACGAGCTGCGCCTGACGGACTGCGTGTCCGCCAACGCGGCCATGCGCGCGACCGGCCACGAACTGTGGGACACGGTCGGACCGGTGTCGACCCCGCACGGCTGGACCTGGCACCACGTGTCCGGTACGCGCCGGATGGAGCTGGTCCCGGTCGAGGTGAAGTCGCTGCTGCGCCACCACGCCGGTCTGGCGACGGCGGCGGTGGACCACGTCAAGCGCGGGACGCGGCCGTTGCAGGAGGTGCGCCCGGTGCACCTGGGGCTGCCCAAGACGGTGGTCTCGGTGTCCGAGCAGCAGGTCCAGGGCGTCGAGGAGGACCTCGGCTACCGGCTCCCGGAGGCGTACCGCTCCTTCCTGAAGGCGGCGGGCGGCTGCGCGCCGGTGGGCACGGGGCTCGACGTGGAACTGGGACTGCTGGTGGACCAGCCGTTCTTCACGGTGCGCGAGGAGGCGGCGGTCAACGACCTCGTCTACGTGAACAAGTGCCTGCGGGACCACCTGACGAAGGACTACCTGTGCGTGGCCTTCGTGCAGGGCGGTCTGCTCGCGGTGAAGGTGCGCGGCGAGGCCGTCGGTTCGGTCTGGTTCTCCCCGTTCGACGATGCGCGCGACCAGGACGGCTGGTCGGTGCAGGAACGCGTGGAGCGGTTGCTGCTGCCGTGCGGTGCGGATTTCGACGCCTTCCTGGAACGGCTGGCGGGCAATCCGCCGGAGCTGGAAACGGTGGCCGGTCTGATGGTGGACGGCGGATTCGCGCGCTCGGTTCCCGTGACGGGGTCTGGTTCGGGAGCGGGTGCCGGGCCGGCATCCGCACCGGTGGAAGGGTGACGGCGCGATGGTGACGTTTGCGCAGGCGCAGGAGCGCGCCGAGGAATGGATCAACGGGGACGTGCCCGGGTACCAGCACCGCGAGGTGCGGGTACGGGAGTTCGGACTCGGTTTCGTGGTGTGGGCGGAGGACCGCCCGGCGGGCCCCGTGTCCGGGGGCGGCCGGCAGCGGCTCGTCATCGCGCGGGACAGCGGGGAGGTGACGCTCTGGCCCGGCCTGCCGGTGGGTGAGGTCATCCGCCGCTACGAGGAGGAGTACGGGGCGTCGGCCGCGCAGGCCGAGGCTTCGGTGCCGGTGCCGCGCATCGACTCCGAGCAGACCTCTTTCATGCTGAGCCCGCCGGAGTGGCTCCAGGAGGCGGCGGACCGGGCGGGGATCCCGGTGGCTCCGGTGGCTCCGGCCGCTCCGGTGACGCCTTCGGTGCCTGCGGCTGCGTCGGCTTCGTCGGCTGCGTCGGCTTCTTCCGATTCGGGCTCTTCGGAGCCGGTGTCGGAGCCGGTGCCGTTGCGGCGCGGGGGAGAGGTCCCCTACGAGCCGACCGCCAACGACGGGGTGCCCGCCGCCGTCCCGACCGGGGCCACGCCCTGGGCCGGTACCGACGTGAACCCCGGTGCGGACTCCGTGTCCGTGCCGCTGCCGGCGACGGTGTTCGCGCCGCCGCTGTCCGGAACGGACCTGGACGACGCCCCGGCGCCGTCGGGGCCCGGCCCGGAGGCGCGCACGACCCTGATGCCCAGGGGCAGTGAGCTGCCGAAGACCGCCGTCGTGCCCGCGCTGGACCCGGAGTCCTCCCGGTCGGGGCAGGGGCAGGGCTCCGGTTCCGGCGGTTCCGGCGGGGTGTCCAGTGGGGACATCGCCGACGCGCCGACGAGCAAGGCCCGGGTCAACCGGCCCGGTGCCCCCGCGCCCGTGACTCCGCCGGGTCCGCCCGGTGCGCCCGGTGTGCCGGGCGGCGGCGCCGAATCGCCTTCGTACGCCGCCACCATGCTGGCGGGCCCCGGCGGTCCGCAGCAGCCCGTGCCGCCCGGTCCGCCCGGGGCTCCGGGTGCGCCGGGTGCTCCCGGTGGTGGCCTGGATCATGCCGCGACGATGCTGGCGGGTCCGGCCGTGACGGGGCAGCCGCCCGCGCCTCCCGGTCCTCCGGGGGCTCCCGGGTCGTCCGGTGGTCGCGGGGACGCGTATGCCGCCACGATGCTGGCCGGTCCCGGCGGTCCGCAGCCTCCCGGCCCGCCCGGTCCTCCCGGCCGGCCCGGTGCCGGGCAGCCGCCCGCGCCCCCCGGTCCCCCCGGCGTGCCCGGCGGTGGCGCGCACCACGCGGCCACGATGCTGGCCGGTCCCGGCGTACCCCAGCCGCCCGGTCCGCCCGGGGCTCCCGGCGTGCCCGGTGGCGGGCTGGATCATGCCGCGACGATGCTGGCGGGTCCGGCCGTGACGGGGCAGCCGCCCGCGCCTCCCGGTCCCGCGCCGCAGTCACCCGTACCCGCGCCGCAGGCACCCGCGCCGCAGGCCTCCCAGCCCGGGGTGCCCACGGTCGGCCCCGGGTACCAGGCCGTGCTGCGCTACCGCGCGCCCGACGGCTCCGAGCAGCAGCTCATCCGGCGTTCCGCGCCCGGAACTCCGCACCCGGAGTGGCAGATCCTGTACGAGCTGCGGGCGATGAACGTGCCTCCGCAGCAGGTGCTGGAGCTGCACACCGAGCTGGCTTCGTGCGAACTGCCCGGCGGCTACTGCGCGCGCATGATCCGCGAGACCTGGCCGCAGGTCCGGATCACGAGCGTGGCCCCGTACGGGACGGACCACGCGGGCCGGCAGCAGGGCATGCGGCACCTGCTGACCCACCAGGGCGAACTGCACCAGGTGGCGGACGGGCCGGCGCGTCCCGCACCGGCGCGCGCACCGCTGCCGCAGGTGCCGTTGCAGCCGGCGATCCCGCTCGACGCGATCGCGCAGGAGCTGGCGGGGGCGTTCGGGCCGCAGGGCGTGTTCCGCTTCGAGCAGCGCGCGGTGTCCCGGCAGGGCGTGCCGGAGATCGTGGCGCAGACGCTGATGTGGTCGGGCCTGCCGGTGGACTTCGGGCCGTTCTTCTGGGCCCAGGCCGTACCGGGTGCCCCGCTGCCGACGCTGGCCGAACTGGCCGCGCAGCGGCAGGTGCAGCCGGCCTCGGACGCGGGCTCGTACCTGGTGGTGGGCAGCGACTTCGGCAAGGCACTGTGCGTGCAGTACGGGACCGCGCACATCGTGGCGGTGCCGGTGGAGAGCGGTCCGGGCGGGGCGCCCGTGCCCCCGCAGTTCGTCAACTCCTCGCTGCCGCAGTTCGTCCGGTCCCTGGCGATGCTGGGTCACATGTGGCGGCTGCGCCAGCATCTGACGCCGGAGCAGGCGGGCCGCTGGACCGTCGATTTCCAGGCGAATCTGGCGGGGCTGGACAGCGCGGCGCTGGCGTCGCCGGAGAACTGGTGGTCGGTGCTGCTGGAGCAGATGTGGGACGGGCTCCTCTGACCGGTTTCTGCTGATCTCCGGTGGAACTTCCGGGCATCCGCTGTTGATCCGGATGGCCGGGTCGTGACCCTCGAACGGGGTCTCGGCCCGGCCATTCGGGCTTCTGGGAGCAAATGACGCATCCTTGGCAGGAACCCCCGCGAGAGAGGCGCTTCCAGGATGAGTGCACCCTTTACGACCGTGCGCGGCCGTGGCTACCGGGCCGAAGAGGTGGACCGGTACCTCGCCCGGCTGTCGGGGAGCCGGGACGAGGCCTGGGAGCGGGTGGCCCGGCTGACGGTGCTGGCCAAGCAGATGGACGCGGAGGCGGAGCGGCTGCGCGTGGAGGTCTCCGGACTGGCCCCGCAGACGTACGAGGAGCTCGGCGAGCGGGCGCGCCGGATCCTGCTGCTGGCCGAGGAGGAGTCCGAGACGCTACGGGGTGACGCGCGGGCGGACGCGCTGGCGGCGGCGGGCGCCGCCGAGGCGCACGCCGACCGGGTGACGGAGCTGGCGCGCGGCGATGCGCAGGCGGTGCGCGATCAGACCGAGGTCCGGGCCCGGCAGGGGCTGCTGCGGGCGGGGCGTGAGGCGGACGACGCGCGGACGGCGGCGCGGGACGACGCGGCGGCGTGGCGGGCCGAGGCGCAGGCGGGCCTGACGGACATGGCCCGCCGCTGTGACGCGCTGCTCGCGGAGCGGGAACAGGAACAGGCGGAGCGCTGGGACGCGGCGGAGCGGGAGCTGGCGGCGCGGGAGGCGGAGCTGGAGTCGCGGCACGCCGAGCTGGAGCGGTACGCGGAGTCCCGGCTGGCGGAGGCGAAGCGGGGCTTCGCGCAGGCCCAGGAGACGGCCCGGCACGGGCAGGAGGACGCGGAGGCGAAGGCGGCGGAGCTGATCGCGGAGGCGCGGGTGCGGGAGGAGCGGGTCGGGCGGGAGACGGAGCGGATCCTGCGGGAGCACGGGGAGTCCCAGGACGAGATGCGGGCCCACATGAACCACGTCCGCTCCAGCCTGGCCGCCCTGACGGGCCGCGCGCCGGCGGAGGGCTGACGGTGTCGGGTGGGAGTGGCTGCGGGTGGGTCGGTGCCGGGGGCGGGGTGGGGTGTCGGCCTGGACTGCATGATTTAGGCGCCCTCTGCTCTACTCCGACAGGGCGCGGGCCACTGTTGCGCCACA
>NZ_JBHWMB010000066.1:0-45682 GCF_042730015.1 Streptomyces sp. NPDC059957
CCTACTTCGAGCAGCACGGGACGCTGGCCTCGCCGCGGCACGGCATCGCCCTCGGAAAACCGGTCGGGCAGTGGCTCACCAACATCCGCCGCCCCGGCGGGCTCGGCAAAGACCCGGTCCGCGCCCGCCGGCGAGCCGAAGCGCTCGCCACGGTCGATCCGGACTGGAACCCGGCCGAGAACGGCTGGACGGTGGACTGGCAACGGCGCTACGTATACCTCTCCCAGCTCCTCACCGACGGCGCCCGCCTGAGCGCGATCGTCCCCGGGGTGACCCGGCATGGCGAGGACATCAGACGCTGGCTCGACTCACAACGCCGTAACTGGAGCGGGCTGAACGACGAGCAGCGCGAGCGGCTCGGCGAACTCGGCGTCAAGGCCGTACGAGCCCGTTGGACCGCAGCGAAGGCACATGCGGCCTCCACGTCCGGCCGAGGCACAGCCGCCTTCCAGACAGGCATCCACGCCCTCGCGCAGTACCGGGAGTGGGAAGGGAGCGGGATGCCGGGGCGCGGCCACGTCGAACTGCTCCCTGACGGCATGGAGCACCGGACCGGGGTGTGGATCGTCAACCAGAAACAACGCCGCGACCGGCTCCACCCGGAGCAACTCGCCGCACTCGCCGACCTCGGTATCGACTGGGCCAGACCGTGACGATGCACGACCAGCGCCACCGTTCGGTCTGCCGCGCTGCACGCCCCGCGCAGGCCCGACGCCGACCCGTCCGGGAGGGGACCGGCGAGACCGACGGAGTGCGGGAAACCCGTCTTCACCTCACTGTGGAACCAAGCGGATAAGGGGAGAGCGGAGGCCCTGACATGGCTGACAACGCTCCTCAAGCCTGGGGAAACCGACCGCCCCCTCCCCCGAAGCACCATTCCGGCGGTCGGTGGCGCCCTCATTGGCGGCTCTTCACATGGGTGATCCTCGCGTTCAACCTGGTGATGCTGCTGTGGCTGATCTCCGGAATCGCAGCAGCCGGCAAAGACCTCTGTGCCACGAAGCCTCCCGAAGTCCAGGACGCCTGCAGAGTGGGCAGCGATGTGGGCACCGTCCTCGGCGTGGGGGCAATCGTGTTTCTGTGGATGGCCGGAGCCGTGATCCTGGGTGTCCTGTGGCTTGTGACCAACTCACGGACAAAGGAGCGGCGACACAGCCACCACGGACACAAATGATCTTGAACCGTTCCAGGGGCCCTGACCCTGGGTTTTGGACACCGGAGACACTTGGATCTTGATGGTCCAGGAGAACGGAGTCCCCGTGGGGATGAAGCACTATCCCGCCGAGTTCAAGGCGGACGCGGTCGCGTTGTACCGGTCGAGGCCGGGAGCGACGATCAAGTCGGTCGCCGGTGATCTCGGGGTGAACACCGAAACGCTGCGGAACTGGATCCGAGCCGCCGACGGCCGCCGCCCCGGCGCCCACTCGTCGCCGCCGGCCGCCTCGCAGGCCGGCGACAACGCCGTTCAGGCGGAGCTGGCCGCCGCCCGCAAGAGGATCCGCGAGCTCGAGGAAGAGCGGGACATTCTCCGCAAGGCGGCCCGGTATTTCGCGACGGAGGCGCGCTGGTGAACCGCTACCAGTTCGTTGACGATCACCAGCGCCGTCACGGCGTGAAGCGGCTCTGCGACATCCTCGGACTGGCCCGCTCGAGCTTCTACTACTGGCGTCGCACCGCGGCCGCGAGAGCGGCCAGGCAGAGCGTCGAGGCCGGGCTCGCGGCCCGGATACGCAAGATCCACCAGGACTCCGACGGCACCTACGGAGCCCCCAGGATCACCGCGGAACTCCGCGACGAGGAGGGTCCGGTGGTCAACCACAAGCGGGTCGCCAGGATCATGCGGACCATCGGGCTCGAGGGCGTCCGGTTGCGCCGCCGGCACCGCACCACCGTCGCGGACCAAGCCGCGTCGAAGGCACCGGACCTGATCGGACGCGACTTCACCGCAGCCGACGTCAACAGAAGGTACGTCGACGACATCACATACCTGCCGGTCAGCGGCGCGAAGCCGCTCTACCTCGCGACCGTCATCGACTTGTGCTCGCGTCGGCTGGCCGGGTGGGCGATCGCCGATCACATGCGAACCGAGCTCGTCATCGACGCCCTGGCGGCAGCCGAGCGGACCCGTGGAAACCTGACCGGCGCGATCATGCACACGGACCACGGATCCCAGTATTCGAGCAGGGCCTTCGCTGAAACCTGCAGTTCAGCCGGGGTCCGGCAGAGCATGGGCGCGGTCAGATCCAGCGCCGACAACGCCGCCGCGGAAAGCTTCAACGCCGCCTTCAAGAGGGAGACACTCAAGGGCCGCAAAGCCTGGTCGAGCGAGCGCGAGGCGAGGCTCGACGCGTTCCGCTGGCTGACCCGATACAACACCCGCCGCCGGCACTCCCGCCTCGGCCATCGGTCCCCGATCACCTACGAGAACGACCTCCAGCCAGCTGCAACTACCCTGACCCAAGCCGCATAGACGTGTTCAAAACCCGGGGTCAAGGCCCTTGTTCATGAGAACGGGGTTCTGGCACAGATCTTCTGTGAAGTCGGGGTCGTCCTCGAACTGGTTGGCGAGTGACATCCCGCGTCTGGCAGGGTCGGTCACATGGATTGCATCTTCTGTGGGCTCATCCGTGAAGGTACCGGGAGCTGGGTGGATCGTGGTTCGGTGGCCTGTGCCTTTGCTCCACTGAACCCGCTGGCGCCGGGTCACACTCTGGTGGTTCCGACGCTCCATTACGCGGACGTCTTTGAGACCCCGCCCGAGGTCCTCGCCGTGATGACGGCGCTGGTGCAGCGCGTGGCCGAGGCCGCGCGGAGCGCCTTGAACGCCTCGGGTGTGAACATCCTCAGCGCCAGCGGCCCGGGTTCGGAGCAGTCGGTGCCCCATCTGCACTTTCATGTCGTTCCGCGGTGGGTGGGCGACGGAATCTCGACCTGGCCGGCCGGACGCTCCGTCCATCACGTCACTGGCGATCCGGGGGCGCGGCTTGCCGACGCTCTGGCTTCGGGGCCGGCACCACACAAGTGAGCCAGAGCCAGATCTTGGGGAGCGATCACGAAGCGTGACGGTTTCGTTCGATTGCAGGGCACTCGCGAGCGCGAAATATGTGGTCGTGGTGGAAAAATTTGATCCCGCCCGTCCTCGCATGGCCTCAGAGTTGCTCATCCCGGCTCCCCAGACCTACCACCACGCTGTCCCGTTGCTCTAGCCGCGCAGCAGGTTGATCGGTCGGGCAGCGTGCGCTCGAGGACGATAGGCGAAGTGCCGATGCCAGCGGGCCCACGTATGTTTCGGTTGACCGCCCGGCCGGGCGGCGAGGAGGGGTGAGACATGAAGTGGGTTGGGGACGCGCGGCTGGCAGCTGGGCCTGAGGCCGCCTGGTACCTGGAGACGGCGTTCACCCCCGGTGCTTACCTGGGGACGGTGTACGACGATCCGACAACGCCCATCGTTGTGACAGGGATCGAGGAGGTGACCACTATTCGTGTACCCAGCGGCCGTCTTGTCGTCGATGCTCCGTTCGACGATGACGACGTCTCGAGATACGAACAAGGGTTGCCGACGAGGCCCCCGCGGGAGCTGGCGGTGAGCATTCCCCCGGGCGTCTACCGAGTGGAGATCGCCTGGACGGCGGGCCCGTACGAGTTTTTCGGCGAGTACTTCGATGGCGTTGAGTGTGCCGCGACGCGCCTGCGTCTCAGCGACGGCCCTGTGATCGGGTGGGAGATGGGCCTGGGGGTCGAAGACGACATCGACCGGATTCAGCCAGGCAAGGAACCCCAGTTTTACTCCGACGCCAATGTTGGCTGTTTCGCCGACGCAGGTGCGTGGACGACCTTGTCCGCGCCATTTCGCGCATTCAAGGACGGCATTCCGGTGCCGCGCGACACCGAACGGCTGCCCGGATGGTGCGAGCGGGTACGCGACGAGTCGCAACAAGCCGATCTGGTCACGTTCGGGGCCGAGTCGGGCGGCATCGTCTGGTTGGGCCGCACCGCGACCGGCGACGTGGCCGCGATCGTCGTCACCAGCGGTATGCCGGGCACCAAAGCCTGATGCAGCTGCTGCCTCTGCTTGGCCGCTACGGGCAGCTGGAATGAACGGTAATCATAGAAATCTTCATGAAGGCCGCACTAGGCTGGCCGCCGCCAGAGGATGACGTATCGTCACATGGCCGTCTGCAACGGTCTGCTGCGCCCGGTGCGCCTCGGGCCGACGACGCCTCGACGATCGACTCGACGAGAGGGGCCGGACATGACGCGTTCCCGGAGGCCGGCACGGTACAGCTTCTTACCGGGAGTCCTGGGCCTGGTGATCCTGTTCGCCCTGAGCGGCTGCGCAACCAGCTCCGGCGGCTCCGCGCAGACCGAACCCACGAAACCGAAGCTGGACGTCTGCGCATTGGCGACCGAGGAGGAGGTCGGGGCGGTCCTCGGTCAACCGGCCAAGGGAAGCCGGGACGACACCGCCCTGCCCGGCCTCACGCAGTGCACCTACGTGAACGCCGCCAAGGGCCGCACCGTCTTCATCACCCTGCTGCCCTACGAGGTCAGCCGGCACACCAAGTCGGGCACACCGGTGGCCGGAGTGGGCGACGTGGCCCTGTACGAGGAAGCCAAGATCGGTGGCCATCTGTACGTGCGCAAGGGCTCGGTCAACTTCGCCGTCAACTACGCCGTCGTCCCCCTTGCCCCGGGAATCCCCGACGAGCACTCCAGCCAGATCCGCGGTCACCTCGAAACGCTGGCCCGCGCGATCGTGTCAAGGCTGTGAGCGGCCGCGCCTGCGTCAGTCCACCTCGATGACGGAGAACCGCCCGCCCCGCGGATCGGCGAGCCGGGCCGCCCGGCCGTACGGGTCTCATCCGGGCCGTCGAGGACCTGCCCGCCCAGCCCGACGGCCTGGCGTACGGTCAGGTCGGCGTCGGTGACGGCGAAGTGCACCTGCCAGAGCGGCCACCCCGGTACCGTGCCGCAGCGGATGCCCGCCATTCCGGTTGGCGACCTGGTCGGAGGGCTGCGGAATCACGGCCCGGATCCCTCGTAGGCGGAGATCGGTCCGGATCGCGCGGGACGAGTAGGCCTTGTCCGGCAGGACCACGTCCGGTGTGGTCCTGGGCCGGCCGATCGGCCGCGGCACCCATAAGCGGGCCGTGACCTCAGGGCGCGCAGGTGCACCAGCGGCCCGGCCTGGCGCGTAGCGGCCAGTGGCTCTTGCGGGCGTGACAGCGCGCCGAACGCCGGGAATCAGCTGCGCCCATCGGATGCGGGACCCGTCCCTTTGCAGCGGCTGCGGCCGCGATGGCGGGCGCCGTTGGAGACGAGCCCGTCCCTTGGGATCAGGCGGCGAGGTCTGCGGCCTCCGACGCGGACGAGGGCGGACCGGTGTGCACGCCGGGAGGCGCGTGGAGCGCGAGCGCGCAGCGCGGGTCAGCGGGTCGACCCGATGACCCGGGAGGGGAATTCGGACGCGCGTGCCGTCCGGCCGGGTGTCGACGCGCAGACCCGGCGGGGGCTTGACCTCGGCACGCAGGAGCACGTGCAGCTCGTAGCAGCGCCCGTCGCGCTCCTCCCAGATGCACTGGATGTCCGCCCACGGGAGAGCGGCTGCGATGCGTCGACCGGTCCGCCGCCGGCCGCGGATACGCAGTCCCCGGTGGTTCAGGGTCACCCGCCAGGGGCGCAGCGGCACCAGCCAGATGAGGAGTGCCCAACCGGATGCGAGGGCTGCGATGAGGGAGGTGTCAGATTGGGTGGTCCCCACGGCCGTGAGCTGGCCGGCGGCGGGGAGGAGGGTCAGCAGGGCGCCAACCGCGCGGGGCCGTACGGACAGCAGGTTCGGCGATGGCGAGCTACGGGCCGGGGAGAGGGGCTCGGGCGTGATCTGCGGGGCGAACAGGGCGAGGGCGGTGGTGACCAGGGAAGCCGTCGACCGGGGGTTGCCCGCCGGCAGCGGGCAGGCCGAGATGCGCGGCTTCCCGGGCATCACGACGTGGTGGACGGTGTAGGGCTGAGGTGTGACGTAGACATCCCGGCCGGCTGGGGGTTTCGGCGAGGGGATGTTGGTCGTGATCCGCATCAGCGGCCTTTTTCGAACGTCGAGTTCGAGGGACGTGACGGTCGCCCAGAGCACCTGGGTCCGGATGGGGGTGAGGGCGCCGACGGCGAACGACACACCGGCGGCGCTCAGGGTGAGTTCCACTGGCCGTGCCTGTACGAGGAAGGCGAGGAAGGCGGATCCGAGCAAGCACAACGGGATGAGGGCGTAGGGCTTGTCGAACGCCACCATCGCGGCGGGAGGTGCGCACAGCACCACGAGCGATGTCACCACGAGAATGACCCGCCGCCGCACCGCGATCCTGAACCGGACGTGCGGCGGGCCGGGTTGCGCGGGGACCACGGCCGTACGGGGCCGCGTCCGCGGCACCGCGTCGGCGGTGGAGGCAGCCGGGTCGACGGATGGGCGGATGCGGTTGAGGAGGCGGCGCGGCGCCGGCGGCCCTTGCGGACGGAGTGGTCCGGTCGTGGGGACGAGCGGAGCCAGCAGGGCGAGGAGGTCGTCGGCCGTGGGGCGTGCGGCGGGGTCCCTGGCCAGGCAGGTGGTTACGACCTGGCGCAGTTCGGGGGGCAAGGCCGAGACGTCGGGGAGGTCGTCCTCCGTGGGGGCGTAGCCGTGTGCGGCGTCGAACGGAAGCCCGCCGGCGGCGTGGACCATCACCGCCCCGAATGCGAAGACGTCGCAGGCAGGCGAGACCTCCTCGTACTGGAACGCCTCCGGTGCGATGAAGCCGGCCGTTCCTGACACCTGGCCGGTGGCGGTGCGGGTGGTGTCCGGGCCGTGGGCGATGCCGAAGTCGATGATCACGGGGCCGTCCGGCGACATGATGATGTTGTCCGGTTTCAGGTCCCGGTGGATGATGCCGGCCCCGTGGAAGGCGACCAGTGCTTCTGCCAGTGCGGCGCCCAGGCGGCCGAGACCCGCCAGGTCCAGGCGTCCTTCAGCGCCGATCCGGTCCCTGAGTGTGGGACCTGGTACGTAGACCGTGGCGATCCAGGGCGTCGTCCCGTCAGGGTCGGCCGCATGCAGGGCCGGCGTGTGCACCCCGCCCACCTTGCCGGCCACCTCGGCCTCGCGGCGGAACCGGGCTCGGACCCGCGGATCATGAACCCTGTCGGTGGGGATCACCTTGACCGCGAATTCTCGGCCGCCGCGGCTGCGGCCGAGGTACACCCGGCCCATCCCGCCCTGCCCGAGCAGGTGCTCGATGGTGTAGTTGGCAATCCGCCTGGGGTCTCCGGGTTCCAGATCCCGCATGCTCCGCCCGCCCGTTTCCCACCCGTACCCGGTCGTGCTCCGGCGACCGCCGGAGGACTCACTCTACGCCTGCCGCCCCAAGGCCGACAGGCCGCGTGGGAGGGCTGGTATATCGACCCACAGCATTGTTGAAGCGGCTGATGGGCGGATGCCCGCAACTCCCGGGGAGAGGGCGTCAAGGCTGTGCACGGTCGCTTGGAGGAAGTTGCTTTCCTAGCCCTCTTGGTCCGGTCATGCGTGCTTGGCAAACACGTGCGCGCCGAGGAGGCTGCGGGTGATCTCGGCGCCGAACCCGACCTGGGTGCCGGGGCCGATGACGACGTGGTCCCGTACGTACGCTCCGGCCGCGATCACGGCGCCTCTGCAGACCAGGACCGGGCCGGTGACGCGGGCGCTGGCCTCGGTGCGGGCGCCGCTCTGGACGATGACGTAACCGCTCACGCGTGTTCATCGCCGGCAGTTCGACCGTGACAGCCCGCGTGCCGTCCATGCGCGGGCGTAGGGTGTGAACGCCGGGCTGCCAGTCGTTGAAGTCGCCGACCACGCTGACCGGTCCGGACGGAGTGTCGGCGGTGAGGATCAAGGTGACCTCGGTGCGGTCCTTGCGCAGGGTGCGCTCCAGCATGGGAGTCGGCACCTGACGATGGCGGGTGGGTGCTATCTGGCCACGCCCGGGAGGCGTCCCGGCTCAAAAGCGTCGCGCGGAGTTCGCTGCTTGGACTGCCTGCCGGATGCGGACGTCGACCAAAGGGTCCTGCTCCAAGCCGGAAAAGTGCCGGGCGGCGCTCGCGTGATCGCGGAGGGCTGCTGCGACAAGGCTGGCGGTGTCTCCCGTCATCGTGCGCAGCCAGGGGGTCACCCGGTCTTGGGCACTCCATTGGTCCCAGGCTCCGTCCCAAGTGAGCATGGCGCGGGTCGCTTCGTCGAGAAGGTCCCATGCCTGGCGAGTAGCTGCGATGGCGGCTATGGCGTGGAGCGGGATGAGTTGGCGTGATGCCCGTCATCGCCACCGCGGTCGCGCTACTGGCCGCTGACTGCTTGGGCCGCTGCACCCCGGGGCACTGAGGGCACCCCGGGCGCACAGCGGAAAGGGTCAGGCCGGGGTGATGTTCTCGGCCTGGGGCCCCTTTTGGCCCTGGGTGACGTCGAACGTGACGACCTGGCCCTCCTGGAGCTCACGGTAGCCCGAGGAGTTGATCGCCGAGTAACGGGCGAAGACGTCGGGGCCGCCACCCTCCTGGGCGATGAAGCCGAAGCGCCCGGAGACAGGCACGAACATGGGAAACCCGGGGCCCGCCGGTGTCCGACGGGCGTGGGACGGTCTCAGGCCGATGCCGTCGGGTTCACCGAACCAGCGGCATGGCGGTAGCCAGCGTTGATGCGCTGCGCTTCTTCGAGCTGATCCTCGAGGATGACGATCCGGCAGGCAGCCTCGATCGGTGTGCCCTGATCCACGAGTTCGCGGGCGCGGGCGCGGGCGGCGATGCGTAGCTGGTAGCGGGAGTAGCGGCGGTGGCCGCCGGCGGAGTGGGGTGATGAGGCGGGCTTCGCCGATGGCGCGGAGGAAGTTCTGGGTGGTGCCGAGCATTTCTGCGGCCCGGCCCATGGTGTAGGCGGGGTAGTCGTCGTCGAGACGGCCAATCGAGTCGTCTGCGGTCATTGCACCTCTTTCTGGAACACGGAGGGGCCCTGGTGCCTATGGCACCAGGGCCCCGAAGGAACTGTTACACCATCTACCGGCCCTGGAACTGCGCCGGCCTACTTGTTTCCGCGTGCCTGGCCTGACTGCTGCCCGAGGCGCGGGGATCGCGGTTGCTTGACCGGAGACCACCTCACTAACGATGTCCTGCGGTACCCGGACTCAGACTTCCGCCCGGGCGATCCTGATGGCGCCCAATCCCTCCGTTCATCCCTCGGATGATCAACTACTTACCACTGCGAACTGCGGTACTGCTCCACTCAGAACTGCTGGTACTGCGCACTGCTTGTACTGCTCGCGGCCTGTCCGAGCGCCACGTTTCGGCAGCCAGCCCCGTCGCCTGTCCTGCGTCTTCTCTGGCTTAGAACCCCACTGCCGAACCTCCCGGTGTACCCGCCCACACTCCAGCGCACTCACCGAGGTACCACTTACTGACTGCACTGCTTGGCTCTGCGAACTGCGGGTACTGCCACTGCGTTAACTGCGGTCCTGCTCTCGGCGGCCCCTGATCACTGCGGGCCACCCGGTCCGATGGCCAGTCCCGTCGCCGTCCTGCACCTGCTCTGGCTTCGACACTCCACCACCGCACCGCCCTGCGCACTGCAACTACGGGTACTGCGTACTGCGTGGACTGCTGCCTGGCAGTTCGTCTCTGCCAGGCCCCGCGGTCTCTCTGGGCTACGAGAGAAACCATAACCACGACACAGTGCAATGTCTACTCCGGCCAGGACAGATTTTTAGGTGCCCAGCTCTGAGGTAATCGGGTGTTGTCGGGTTCAACCGCTACGGAGGCGGGGACAACGTCCGGGCAGGCTAAGCCCGACACGAGCAACGGACACGGAGGGCGCGATGACCACGATGAGCAGCGAGCGCACAGCCCTTGGCGCCCTGGCCGCCGTTGCCGAGGCGCGCCGGAGCGCCTGGTCCTTTCTTGAAGCCCTCGGGCCGTCGGGGATCGACCCGGAGCGTGCCGACAGCGTGGTCCTGGTCGTCTCCGAGCTCGTGACGAACGCCCTGCGCCACGGTGGCGGCGCCTACACGCTTCGCTTGACCGTCCACCCCGGCATCATCGAGGTCGCCGTCGAAGACTCCGATCCCCGCCCGCCGCGAATGCGGACCCCCGACCTCGTCGACGGCACCGGCGGGTTCGGCTGGCACATGGTCAACGACCTCGCCCTCGCCACCGTCGTCACGCCCACACCCGAGGGCGGCAAGACCGTGCGCGCCCTCCTCCCCCGCAGATAGATGTCGCCGGCGGGCGGGCCCCGGAGATCCAGCAGTCGCACCGGCCCCCGCTGAAAGCACCCGCCCAGGCAACGCTCCAGCCCCCTCCCGGTTCAACCCCGTCCCGCGCCCTCTGCGCACGCTTCAGCGCGCCGCATGCCCGCCTTACGCCGTACCGCGCCAGGATGGGGCCCCGCGGGTCCGAAGCCCTCGGGTGACGGGAGCAGAACATTGATCAACGTGGACATCCAGCACTGCCGCAGCTCAATTCTGATCAACGCCACCGGAGAACTCGACGAGGGGGCAGGAGAAGTCCTCCGGCGGACGCTGGACTACGTGACCATGGACGAGCACGATGTCCTGGTGGACCTGCACGCCGTCGCGGCCATGGACATCGACGGCCTGCTCCATCTCCTGGACCTGCACCGGCGCGCGGAGCGCATGCGGCTACGGGTCCAGGTCTCCGGCTGGCAGCCCCAACCCCAGCAGTGCATGGCCACTGTGGCCGGCATCCCCGGGCCCAGAGCAGACACCGGGGAGCGCTACGCCCTGGCAGGCTTCCGCCGACTCCTCGAGGAGAAGGCGCAACGCGCACAGGAGCGCTCCGACTTCGCCGAGGGCTGGCTGCCTCACATCTAGCCGCGTCCCGGCGTGGCTGCGATTCGGCATGAAGCGAGGTCCACGAGCTCTTCCCATTTCTGCGCCTCGGCCGCCATGCCCTGCCGCTCCAGCCACGTCCGCCGCGAGCGCAGTCCGGGCCCAGGAGACGAGGTGTTCGCCCTGTCACCTGCGTGACAAGCCCAGCCTGCGCGGCCGCGCCGTCGTAGCTACCGGTCTGCAGATCTCTCAGGCATGTCCTGGGGGCAGACCTCGGCCAAGAGCTCCAGCAGATGGGCAGTCACCAGCCCAGGCTCGCCCCGCCGCACCCAGGTATAGACGGCAACCCGGGCCGAGGCATCGGCATGCCGCAGGACGTACCCGTCCACCAGCCCATCCGAACAGGACTCCCGTACCTGGATCTGCCGGGGCTTTTCGGCCCCTTCAACCAAGACCTCGACGACCTGACGCTCCGGGCCATCCCGAAACTGATACACCCAGCACGTACGCATGCGGACCATTGTTTCCAGCCCTCCTGGCCGAGGAACGCCAGACACCCGCCACCCCGGCCGGGGTGGCGGCGGCGTTTCACACGGCGTCGTCGCGGTCGTGCAGGGCCTGGTTGTCAGGGAGCTCCAGGCATGGAGCGCCGCGGGGCGGGGTCGCGCCGGACGGTGTCGCGATGGCGGGTGTCGTGGTCGCGGGCGCCCGAGGCGGCGGCGAGGGCGAGGAGGGTGGCGATGGCGCCGGTGATCAGGTTGCTGGTGATCGAGCGGGTATGGGCGACGTCGCCGGCAACGACCCAGGGGGCGACGCAGGTCCAGATGCCGACAACTACCGCGGCCCAGGCCATGGAGTGGGTGCGCTCATAGGAATTGCCGAGACCGCCGAGGAACAGCGTGTAAGCGACGCCGGCGATGAGGTTGCTGACGGCCAGCGTCGTGAAACCGCTGAAGCCGACGATCCACGGGGACGCAGCAAGGAAGACGCCTGTGAGCAGCGCCAGGGCCTCGACCATCTGGGCGCGGGGCGTAGCTGCCGCCCGGTCGTGCCGGGCACGCAGAACCAGCCCCAGCCGCCCCGATTGAACGCTGCCCCTTGGCCAGGCGCTGCGCGTCTTCCTTCTTGGCAGCGGGCACCGCCCGGCCGCCGGTCGGTGCCGGCGGTCGGCCTGTATGGGGTGGTGGCCACCCTGCAGAGCGACGACGATTTCGGCCGGATCCTCGCCGCGTATGGCGGGATCTTCGTCGCCGGGTCGATCGCCTGGGGCATGGTCGCCGACGGCTACCGGCCCGACCGCTTCGACGTCATCGGCGCGCTGGTCTGCCTCGCCGGGATGGCGGTCATCGTGTACGCCCGCGCGGCCACCGAACGGACCGACCCCGGCCGGGAGCAGGCCCAGGCCGGGGGCCGGTCTGGGCGTCGTGGTGGCAGGGTCAGGTGTGCCGGGCGAGCTTGACGGCGGAGACGAGCAGGGTCACGGCCAGGGCGGGGATGAGGACCAGGTCCGGGAACACGCCGAGGAGGAGCCCGCCTAGCACCGCGCCGGTGATGGAGCCCGCGGCCATGGTCATGGTGAAGCGGAGGTTGGCGCCGAGGGCGGCGAAGCTGCCGTCGCGGCTGTAGCGGGCGAACGCCACGAGCATGGTCGGCAACGAGACCAGCAGGGAGAGGCTGCCGGCGGTCTTGATGTCTTCACCGAACAGCAGCACGATCGTAGGATCAGCAGCTCGCCGCCGGCCACCCCCATGATCGCGGCGACCACACCGATACCGAAGCCGGCCACGACACCGGCGGGCACCTGCGCCCACAACGGAAGATCGAGCGTGCCCAGAGTTGTGGTGTGGGTGACCATCAGGGCGGCCGCCATGAGCACCATCAGGGCCGCCAGCACCTTGTAGAGGGTGGCGGAGCGCATCCGCAGCGCCCAGGTCGCTCCGGCCCAGGCTCCCAGCAGGCTGCCGGCCAGCAGGTTGACCGCGACGGGCCAGCGGGCGGCGACATCGGCGGCCGGGACCGCCGCCAGGCGGGCGGGCAGCGCGACCAGGACCACGACCAGGCTCATCGCCTTGTTCAGGATGACCGCCGAGAGCGCGGCGAACCCGAACAGGCCGATCAGCAGCGGCAGACGGAACTCCGCGCCGCCCAACCCGATCATCCCGCCCAGCACACCGATGGCCGCTCCCGCGGCGAACACCACCGGCGCCGGCCGCGTGGCACGCAGGGGGACGAGGGACTGGTCAATGGTCATGACCAGAATCCTGACTGTCGTCTGCGCCCGCCCGCTACGGCCCACCCCCACCTTCGGGTGAAAGCACCGAGCCCCTGCCCCGGGAACCGTCCGGACCTCCAACCGGCGGCCAGGGAATGCTCAGCAGCAGGAGCAGCCCGGCTCACAGCCGCATGCGTCCAGCCCGCTCTCGGCGGGCTCGGTGGTGAGAATCGGGGTGTTGGTGGCGGGTGCGCAGCAGCCCTTGCCCTGCCAGGCGTCGCGGCCTTCCTTGAGCGCGATGCCGGCGATGACCAGGGCGGCGATGGGGTCGGCCCAGGACCAGCCGAGGGTGGCGTTGAGGAGGAGGCCGAGGAGGAGGACGGCGGAGAGGTAGGTGCACAGCAGGGTCTGCTTGGAGTCGGCGACCACGGAGGCGGAGCCGAGTTCGCGTCCCGCGCGGCGTTGGGCGGCCGACAGGAACGGCATGATCGCCAGGGAGAGGGCGGCGATGACGATCCCGGGGATCGAGCGTTCGGCCTCGCCGGTGCCGGTCAGGGCGCGGACGGCGTCGAAGGTGACGTAGGCGGCGAGCATGAAGAACGACACCGCGATGATCCGCAGCGTGCGCTTCTCGCGGGCCTCTCGCAGGGTGTGGTCGCGGGCGGAGAACTGCCAGGCGACCGCCGCGGCGGAGGAGACCTCGATCACCGAGTCCAGGCCGAAGCCGACCAGGGCGGTGGAGGAGGCGATCGTGCCCGCGGTGAGCGCGACGATCGCCTCGATGACGTTGTAGGAGATCGTCGCCGCGACCAGCAGCCGTATCCGGCGGGCCAGGACGTCCTGGCGGGCCGGGGCCGGGCCTATGCCGATGGGTATCTCGGCGGTCATCTCAGCAGCAGCCCTTCTCATCCGCATCGGCACAGGTCTTGTCGGCCTCGACCGCCACCACTGCGGTGCGCAGGTCGTCCAGCGCGTGGCCGAGGCGTTCGTCGGCGAGTTCGTAGCGGGTGCGCCGGCCGACCGGTACCGCGACGACCAGGCCGCAGTCGCGCAGGCATGCCAGATGGTTCGACAGCCGGGTCCGCGAGACGCCGAGGGTGTCGGCGAGGTCGGCGGGGTGGGCCGGGGCCTCGCGCAGGGCGAGGAGGATCCGGCAGCGGATCGGGTCGGCGAGGGCGCGGCCGAACCGCGCCAGCACCTCGATGTCAGCAGCGAGAGTCAGCACACCCACGAAAGTACACCCAACCCTGAATCCATGAAAGCATGAACTGTTACTCGCCGCGGCAAGGTACGCGGGTGCTGACCGGGTTCGTGTACATCACCCCCGACCAGAAGCGGATGCCGCTCGCCCCCGCGTACGCATGTCATCCCTACTCCGCTACTCGTGTCCGAAGCCAGGCTCCAGGCCGTACAGAGAAACGAGGAACCTACGGAGCTCGTCGATGGTGCCTTCGGCATCATCGAGTTGCCTGCTGTCGGGGACGGATCCACCGCGGCCTTCCGCGTGCCAGAGCATGGCGGGTGTCAGGACGACGGCGTAGTCGCCGGCCAGGCGCCCCAGACGGCTGTGGGTGCTTGCTCCGATGACGGCCAGGCTCACCACCGCCTGCTGCACCCGCTCGACCCTGGCCTCCAGCGTGATGGCGCTGCTCGGAGCGGGGAGGAGGAGGCCGGCGAGGAGTCCCCGGGCCTGTTCGACTTCACCGCTCACCGGCTCCCAGTCCTCGCCGCCGTCTCGCACACTGGGGCTCTGCACGAACCCGCGGCCACCCGCGTGCGTGGCTGCAGACGTGGACACGGTCGCTGTCGGCGGGGCCGGGCGGGGTGAGAACAGATCTCGAGTGCCGGTGACGTCCAGTAGCTTCAGCCCCTGCCCGGAGACCCCGCGCACTTCCAGTCTGCCGTCTTCCGCCAGGGCGCGGTCGCGCAGGTCGCAGAGCAGGTGGACGGCGCTGGAGTCCATGAAGGTGACGCCCGAGAAGTCGAGGACGAGGACCCGGCCGGTAAGGGCGAGGGCGTCGGTGGCCTCGGTGACGTATGGGACGGTGTCCGCGTCGAGTTCCCCCGCGATGGTGACCACGGCCCGGCCCGGGCGCACGGTGACATCGACGTTCAGGGTGGGAAACATGATCGGAGCCGCCGATCGGATCGGAGCCCATCACGGTCGGCTCCCAGCTTCGAGCGGGGGCGGCCGTCGAGCGCACCGCCGCCTCGGGCCGTGCACAGCCGAGCGAGGCCACCCGTACCCTCCGCCGGTCACACCCCCGAGGTGACCATGCGGCGACGCGGGGCCTCTCACCAGACCAGGCTGGTTCCCTTTGAGCGTGGCACGAACCCAGCTGTAAGACCAGGTCAGACACCGCCACCCCGCCTTCCTGGCGGCGGGAGGGGCGAGGCGGTGGCATGGGGCAGGCGGGGCGGGGCAGACGCCTGGCGTGCCGCAGTCAGTCCCCCCGAGAGGGCAGGGCAACCAAGGCCTCCGCCGGCTGCGGCACGCCAAACCTTCCCCGCGGAAGCGCTTGGTTCGAGCAGCGCTGCAGGTGGCCATGTCCGTAGCAGCTCCACCACGTCGATCACCCCTGGCCGTGAGCAGCGCTGGCCTGTGTTCTGCATCGCGCAGATTCGTTCAGGCGGCGCGCCACTCGTGCGCGGCTGCGCCGTTCCACTGCACCAGCTGCGGGTCGTCCAGCACGTTGTCCGGGGAGACCACACCGGCGGCTTCGAGGAAGACCACCAGGTCATAGTCGGAGTAGGCCACACCCAGGACATCCTCGCGGCCCCGGCGGCGCATGGTCACCTGCCGTCCGCCGCTCAGGGACACCGGGTGCACGACGATCGGCGCGGTGTTCATGTGTTCAGGGTGCGGCTGGTGCCGGGTTCAGAGCCAGTCGCGGCGCTTGAAGACCACGTACAGCCCCAGACACACCAACGCCATGAGCACCAAGGCGAACGGATATCCGAATACCCAGCCGAGTTCGGGCATGGTCTCGAAGTTCATGCCGTAGATGGTGCCGACCAGGGTCGGGGCGAAGAGGATCGCCGCCCAGGCGGAGATCTTCTTGATCTCCTCGTTCTGCGCGTGGCCGGCCTGGGCCAGCTGCTTCATCTCCTCGTTCTGCTGCTGGGTGACCAGGGTGGCGTTGACAGCGAGGATGTCCTGCAGGGCCAGGCGGAAGCCGTCGACGCGTTCGGTGACGTGAGTGGCATGGTCGGCGACGTCGCGCAGGTAGCGGCGCAGTTCCTCGTCGATGCCGTACTTCTCGAATCCGGCGGACAGTCCTTCGAGGATCCGGGTCAGGGGGCGGGTGGCGCGGGCGAACTCGACCACTTCCCGGGAGAGCTCGTAGATGCGGCGTGAGACGGTCGGGTCGCCGCGGAAGACCTCCGTCTCGATCTCGTCCACGTCGTTCTCCACCCCGGCGACCACGGGGGCGTAGCCGTCGACGACGGCGTCGAGGATCGCGTACAGGACGGCTTCGGGGCCGCGCTTGAGGAGGTCGGGGGTGTTCTCCATGCGGCGGCGGACCGCGGCGAGGTCGGGGGCGGCGCCGTGGCGGACCGTGATCACGAAGTCGGGGCCGACGAAGACGTGCAGTTCGCCGAAGTCGACTTCCTCGACCGCGTCGAGGTAGCGGGCGGCGCGCAGGACCACGAACAGGGTGTCGCCGTAGCGCTCCAGCTTGGGCCGCTGATGGGCCTCCAGCGCGTCCTCGACCGCGAGGGCGTGCAGGTCGAACTCTGCGGCGACGGACAGCAGCTCGGCCTCGGTCGGGCGGTGCAGGCCGATCCACGCCATCCCGCCCTCGGCCTCGCGGAGTTTGCCGAAGGTCTCGGCGAGTGAGTCGTGGGTGCTTGTGCGTACTCCGTCGTGGTAGATCGCCGCGGTGACCACGCTGTTCTCGCGGGGCGGCTGGGGCTCGGCCCGCACGGCCGGGCTGGGCTGTCCGGCATCGGAGTGGAGCTCGGCGGGGCGCTGGGCGGGCTTGGTGAACGCGCGCAGGGCACGCAGACGATGCTCGGACACGGAGGGTCCTTCCGCAGGCAGGAAGAAGGGGCGTTGGGGATGCACGAGGGCACGCCGCAGACGCCGCCTGCGGGGGTCCGGCTACAGGCCGGGCAAGGCAGCGTCCCGCGGCGTACGACTGGGAGGTTCACCACACATCGGGGAACTCACCTGCCTTCGGTACGCGCGGGACTATGGGCCATTGAGCAGGGTATGCCCGCCGCAGGAAGCCTTGGGACGCTCTCCCGGCAGCCCCCGCCGGGGCGGGATACGGCCAGCCTGTGCCCGTCGGCGCCAGCCGCGGTCAGGGCCATGGGTGATCACCTGATGGTCGCGGGTAGGTTGCATCCCTACGTACCGGACCAGGGACAAGAGGCAGCACATGGCGGAGCAGCGGGGCGTCAGGGACAGTGCGGGTCTGCCCTCGGCGGTGGTGGACTGCGCGCTCTACGAGGACGGCCACCGCATCCCCGGCCAGGTGAATCTGGCCACGGTCATGAAGCGGATAGACCCGCAAGAGGGCCGCTTCGCTTGGATCGGCCTGTACGAGCCCACCGAGGAGCAGTTCCAGGAGGTCGCCGAGGCCTTCAACCTGCACCCCCTGGCGGTGGAGGACGCCGTCCACGCGCATCAGCGGCCGAAGCTGGAGCGCTACGGCGACATGCTGTTCCTCGTACTGAAGACCATCGTCTACGTCGACCACGAGCAGGTCACGGCGACGAGCGAGATCGTCGACACCGGCGAGATCATGGTGTTCGCCGGCCCCGGCTTCGCGATCACCGTCCGCCACGGAAGCGCCCCATCCCTGGACGGCGTACGCCGCCAACTCCAGGACGATCCGCAGCAGCTGGGCTGCGGGCCAGCCGCCGTCCTGCACGCGGTGGCGGACATGGTCGTCGACCGCTACATGGACGTCGCCGACGCCTTCGCGGGCGACGTCGACTCGTTGGAGGCCGAGGTCTTCTCCCCCGACCGGCCGGTCGACGCAGGCCGCATCTACCAGCTCAAGCGGGAACTTCTGGAGTTCAAGCGCGCCGTCATGCCGCTCGCCAGCGCACTGCAGCGCCTCAGCGAAGGCACGGTCCCCGCCATCCCTCCGAAGGTCGCCACGTACTTCCGGGACGTGGCCGACCACCACCAGCGGGTCAGCGAACAGATCCTGTCCTTCGACGAGCTCGTCTCCGGCATGCTCAGCGCCAGCATCGCCCAGCTCGGCGTCCAGCAGAACGCCGACATGCGCCGCATCAGCGCCTGGGCGGCATTGATCGCCGTCCCCACCATGATCGTCGGCGTCTACGGCATGAACTTCGAGCACATGCCCGAACTGAAATCCCCCTACGGCTACCCGGCCGTCTGGATCCTCATGGTGACCGCGTGCACGGTCATCTACCGGGCCCTGCGCCGCAACAAATGGCTCTAACAGCCCGGCCCCATTTCTCGCTCCGCCGCCCCGGAGGGCGTCCTCTTGACGCCGGTCCGTCGGCCCCAGGACCGGCGACCCAGGTAGCAATCCTCCGAGCCATCGCACGCTGGCGGCGGGGGCTGTGTGGCCGATCCCGGCGCTGCTGATCGGGGCGCTGACGCTGCTGAAGGCGCTGTCGATGTGCCAGCGGATCAGGGAGAGCCCGCCCGCCAGGATCGGCGGCGATTTTCCAGCACCTGCTGCTGAGTTGATGCGGCATCCCCGGCCCAGGCGTGATGCGATGCGCTCAGGCCCTCCTACGGCCGGTAGATCATCTCGATCAGGAACGCAGTGATCAAAACCCACACCCCGATGCCGAGGAGCCACCACCAGCCGGCGACTGCTCCCACAACCGCCAGGACTGCCGCGACAACGGTGAGGGTGAGAATCCTGCGCCGCATCTGCTGTTCCGGCGTAGACGTCATCTGACCAGCCTCTCGATCCTGCCCGCCCGGGGGACGCTGCACATGAGTGTGGATCAGCCGCCGACGTGAATTCCCGGACGGCGCTCGGGGTCGGGTTCATGACTGCGGATGATCTCGCGGGTGACCGGTGCAGTGTCACCGCGGCCCAGAAGGAAGTACCGGACCATGTGGACCAGCGGACTGCCCTCAGCCCAGGCGAAGTAGCAGTGCGGCTGGACCCCGGTTGCATTGCGCAGGGCCAGCAGGATCGCGGCGATGGCGTTCGGAGCCGCCGGGGCGTCGGCGCGCAGGATGCGGTACCCGTCGACTTCGACCCCGCGGACGGTGAATTTCGAGGAAGAGTACGTCGGCGGTGCCGGGGACCGGGTTGACGCCGCACTGTTCGCGTTCCTTGTCCCTGTACTCGGCGATGACGACCGCGTTCAGGGCAAGGAAGATGGCGACCAGGGGGATGGCCAAGCCTGATGGACACGATGAGCGTCACCGTCGCACCCGCCCGCAGCGCGACGTCCGTCGCCAGTGCGCGTGAGATCACCCGGCACTTCCTCCGGGACCCCCTGCCAGCGGTCGAGGCCGGGGCCGGCGACACGGTGATCCTGGTCGTCTCCGAGCTCGTCACCAACGCTCTGCGCCACGGCGGCGGCTTCTGGACCCTGGACCTGACCTCGCACGCCAGCGGCATTGAGGTCGGCGTCCACGACAACAGTTCCGAGGCGCCGCGGATGCGTACCCCTGATTTGGACGACGGCACTGGACGGCTGGCCCATGGTCAACCGCCTCGCCCTCACCACTACCGTCACCCACCGCCCGGCGGGCGGCAAAACCGTCAGCGCCCTGCTGGCCCGGTAGCACCGGGCATGGCTTGCAGGGTGACCTGCGAGGTGGACGATCCGTTAGGGATGGCGTGACGGCAGCGCGGGAATCCTCATCCGACACCGAGGTGGGCGAGCCTGCCGGACAGGTCGACCTTGGTTGGGCCCCGGCCTGTCCGGCGGGCATGAATCCCCGCGCCCGCGAGACGATCGAGCACATCGTGCAGGCGGTCCGCAGCGGCGACGATGCGACTATCCGTACCCTGCTCGCCGATCTCGCGGCGGTCGCGGACACCGCCGCTCTGCTTCATCTGCGCGAGCGGCTCTACGAAGTGCACTGACTGCCAGGGACGGCAATCAGCGCTCCCCCGGCCATTCGACGGGCGCCCCGCGGCACAGGGTTCGCCCCATCGGCGCAGTCCCGGGCCGCACGCGCCCAAGAGGGGCGGGCCATCCGGACGGCCCGGGCCCCGGAGCCTCATGGTGCAATGGAGCCCGTCCGGTGCCGCTTCGGCGCCGGTCTTCGCCTGTCCCGGGACGGGAGTCCCGGGCGGTATCGAGCAATAAGGGGTCCCGCTGTGACCGCAGGAGAGCCGGACGGCGGGCGGGCGCCTCACCCTGACGCGGGCGGGAGCCGCCGGGGCGGGGCGGTGACGTTGGCGGGGATACTGGAGGCGGCGGAGGCAGCCGCGCCCGTGGAGTCGCTGGATGTGGTCGCGCGCATGCTCAAGGAGCGCCTCCAGGCGGCGTCGGTGTCGTTCCTGATCACCGACTTCACCGGTAGCTCGGTCGTACGGCTGGGGAACGCTGACAGCATCGACACCGACGACCCGCCCCGGCGGATCTTGCTGCGCGACACCCTGTACGAAGACGTCATCCGCACCCAGCAGCCACAGGTCGAACACCGGGGCGAGAGCCAACACGTACGCGTGGTCGCCCCGGTGACCAACCGCGGAGACGCCATCGGACTCCTCGAACTCTTCCTCCCCGCCACGCCGGACGAGGAAGTGATGCGGGAGATCGGCGAGACCGCGCACGCGCTCGCCTACATCGTCATCGCCAACCGAGCCCACACCGACGTCTACCAGTGGGGCCGGCGCACCAAACCCCTGAGCCTGGCCGCAGAGATCCAGCACCGCCTGCTCCCCGCATCCCTGGCCTGCGAAGCCGCCCAGTTCGCCGTGGCCGGGGCACTGGAGCCCGCCGAGCACGTCGGGGGCGACACCTTCGACTACGTCATCGACCGGGACACCGTGCAGCTGTCGGTGACCGACGCCATGGGCCACGACGTCGACGCCGCGCTGCTCGCCACCCTCGTCATCGGCGCCCTGCGCCGGGCCCGGCGCGAAGGCGCCGACCTCGCCGAACAAGCCCGCCAAGCCGATCAGGCCATGCGCGACAACGGCCGCAGCGGCTTCGTCACCGGCCAGCTGCTGCGCATCAGCCTCCTCGACGGCAATGCCGAGTTCGTCAACGCCGGCCACCCCTGGCCATTGCGCATGCGAGACGGCAAGGTCCAGGAGATCGTTCCGAAAGTCGACCGGCCCTTCGGCATAAACATCCACCCCTCGCAGCCGAACACCTACCGCGTGCAGGCCCTGGACCTGCGGCCCGGAGACCGGCTGATCATGCTCACCGACGGCATGCTGGAACGCCACGCCGAGAGCCTCGACCTCGCGGACCTCATCATCCGCACCCGCGAACTACATCCCCGCGAAGCCGCCCGCACCCTTATCGGCGCGATCGTCGCCGCCGGCAACGGCCACCTCGACGACGACGCCACCGTCATGTGCCTCGACTGGCACGGCACCCACCACGCCGAGCGTGACGCCGCCAACGGCGCCGACCTCACCGACGCCTCACCACCAGCAACAACGGAACCACCCGCCTTCCAGCAGTGACTCCGGGCCGCGTACGGTCGACACGGCAAGCAAGGTCGGCCCGGGAGCTTCCCCGATCATCGGGATCTCCTCGCGAACCACGGCGGGCAGTTCGCTCCGCTGACGGCGATCGGTCCCGGTCGCCACCCGTGGGCCTGAACCGGCGCCGACATATCCGCCGCACGAAGTAGACCTACCAGGCGTCTTCCTGCGGGCAGACCTCGGCCAAGAGCTCCAGCAGATGGGCGGCCACCGGCTCGGGCCTGCCCCGCCGCACCCACGTGTAGACGGCCACCCGGGCCACCGCGTCGCAATGTCGCAGAAGGTACCCGTCCACCAGCCCGTACCCACCAGCGCACTCCCGTACATGGACTTGCCGGGGCCTTGCGTCTCTATGAGCCAAGATCTCGACGACCTGACGCTCCGGGCCACCCCGAAACTGATACACCCAGCACGTCCTCATACCGGCCATTGTTTCCAACGGCCCCCGCCCGCTCGGGGCGGACACCCCGCGCCCACGCACCGGATCACCGTCGTCGACTGCGATGCGGGGCGATTGGACCGGCCGGGGTGCGTGGCGTCGCTCGGGCAATCGCCCAGGGCTTCGCGGTCTACGGCAACCGGCGCGGCCAGCAGCTCTGACCAGACATGGCGCGGGCCTGCAACGCGAGGCTCAACACCGGCTCCACGCACCTCTATCCGCGGCATCACCGCAGGTCAGAGCGCAACGCGCGGCGGTGTTGCACTGAACATGTTGCAGTGCCAGGAGCATTCGTGTCCCGTGCCACCGAACCTGGACCGAATGCCATCGAAGTGGGACCACTGCACGGTTTGCGTTAGCGAAGATGCACCACCGCAGGTCAGCGCGCTGCGGGAACCTCCGTCGAAGTGGCGGCCCAGCACTCAGTCATCCCCGGAGTCCTCTGACAGGTGATCTTGGCCGTCTGATCGGGCAGTGCTGAGGGCACCCTGGAGCTGGCGCCGGTCTTTCGTTGCGCCCGAGGCCGGCGCTCGCGGCGGCAAACTCCCCGCGCACAGGGGACCTATAGCTCTCCGTTCACATCCGCGGCGATGCGGCCTTCGACCACCGCCGCGGATGCCCATGCCTGTGTACGTCCGCGTCGCATCCGGCGCTCTCCGGCGGGAGAGGAGCGTCGGATGCACACCTGTCGAGAGAACGAGCGGTCCTGCGGTCACACGGTCCTCGAGGTGGTCACCGACGACATGCCCATCCTGAGCAACTCGGTCACCAACGCGCTGACCCGCCAGGACGGCGGCATCCACGTGGTCATCCACCCGCAGGTCGCCGTCCGCAACGACGTCACCGACAAGCTGCTGGAGACCCTGCATGCAGGGCTTATCCGGGGCGGCGGCGGACCCGCTCGGCCCTGGCCGCATGAGCAAGGTGTCCAGTTATGCCGCGCAACGGCGCGCGACAGGAGCCATAGACGTGTACGCCGATGTGACTGGCAGAGCTACGAGAGGACCGCAATCCATGCCCACGACCCGCACTGCGGACAACAAGCAGCGTCCGTACTTCGAGTTCCGCTGCGGCGGTCTGCACCTGACTGTTCAGCGTGTACCGGTGTGGCTGATCACACTGCTGTCCACAGCTACCGGCACAGGGGCAGCCTGGTGGAGCAGCCGATAGAACCAGCACTGCCGAGTCGCCGGCGGCATCGGGCTCAAGGGCTCGCGCGAGGGCCGGCCGGCCGCGTCGGACAGCAGCCGACACACGGCCAGCGTTGATCATCCCGGTCGGAGCAGCCGCTGGATCGTTTTTGTCACCAGTGGCGGACCCGCCTTGAACTGCGGCGGTCCATCCTCATCCAGAAAGCCGACTAGGGCGCGGCGCTATTTCGTCACGGGCGGCCTGCTGGGCAGGACGTCACGGTCGATGTACGGGGCGGCGGCGACGACGGTCCGTTGGGCGCCCGGCAGTCCGGGGAGGGGGCGGGCTGCCGGGCGCACGGCATGAGCGGCGGTCCTGTCACCGCGGTCCTGATGCCGTGAACTCCCAGGAATACGGAGGCGTCGGGGGAAGGCGCCCTTGCGTGCACTCCGGGGTGAGTTCGGCCCTTTCAACGATGCGGGGCAGAAACGGCTCTGCACGCATGTGCGGATCTGTTGGACGCTCACCGTCCCGGCCTCAGGCTCGTTGACCGAGCGACGCGGGATACACACCTGCACCCAGTACTCCGAGCGTGCCGGGTGCGGGCCCGGATGCACACAACTCGGAGTGCTGGGGTCTGCCAGGAGAGCGGTACCTGGCAGACCCCAGCCACAAGCCCCAGCCCCCTCTCGGTGCACCCCCGGCCTCTACGCGCGCCTCAGCGCGTCGCATACCAGCCCCGCGCCGTGTCGCGGCAGGATGGGGCCCCGTGGGTGCGGTGCCCTCGGGTGACGGGAGTAGCACCTTGATCAACGTGGACGTCGAGCGTTGCGGCAGCTCGGTTTTGATCAGCGCCACGGGGGAGCTCGACGAGGGTGCGGGAGAAGTGCTCCAGCGCGCGCTGGACTACGTGACCATGGACGAGCGGGACCTCCTGGTGGACCTGCACGCCGTCGCCGGCATGGACGTCGACGGCCTGCTCCATCTCCTGGACCTGCACCGGCGCGCGGAGCGCATGCGGCTACGGGTTATGGTCACCGGCTGACAGCCCCAGCCCCAGCAGTGCATGGCCACCGTGGCCGCCATCCCCGGGCCCAGAGCGGGCACCGGGGAGCGCTACGCCCTGGCAGGCTTCCGCCGGCTCCTCGAGGAAAAGGCACACCGCGCACGGGACCACTCCGACTTCGCCGATGGCTGGCTACCCCACATCTAGTCACGTCCTGGCGTGGCTGCAGGACGGCACGGGTTTCCTGCGAGCCGACCTCCCCCGGGGCGCGAAGAGCGATTCAGGGAGAGGGGTCCCATGCCTCGGGCCCGGCGCCTCGCCATTCCACGAAATCGGGGTCGGTGAGGTCTACGTCCTTGGCGTTCTCCAGCCCGGCCGCCGCGAGGAAGACAGGATATCGGCCGGACGGTGCGCGACCCCGATGGCGACGCCGTCAAAACGCGCCCGGCGCCAGACCAGCTCGTCGGGCGGGTAAGGCTTGTGCCATAAACGATCTCCGACTGGGGTGTGCGACTGATCGGATACTGCTATGACAAGACTTCCGATGTGGGCTGAGGCTGATCATCTTGAGCGAATACAACATCTACGCTGGCCTCCGGGAGCCGCAGGCCCCCGGAGTCACCCTCGCGGAGACCCTATGGGCTGACCTGGAAGCGGCCTTCGGCATCGGGTTCTCCGGTGACGCCGGTGGGCAGTCCCCCTCCTTCACCTGGAGGGACGACGAGCGCTGGCTGAGCGTCTGGGTCGCGGTGCCGCCGGACCTGGACGAGCCATACCACTCCCACCCGGCCCGGGTCACTGCAAATCAGCCCGACTCGGACGCCTGGGCCCACCGGGTCTTCGACGCCCTGGACGCAACGGGCCGGTACTCGCTCTTCACGATCGAGGACGACTGGCAGCTCGTCCGGACCAATTCGGAGGTCGCCCGCACCCAGTGGGAAGACCGCTGAAGGCACCTTGCCGCGTCCGAACGGGTGGCTCAGCACCGAGGAGCAGAGCGCGGCCCGCTCGCCCGGAGTCGGGGTACGTTCGGCCGCGCGGGGTGCAGTCCTGGCCACCGGGGCCGTGACGGGGCCCGCGCCCCGGACGGCGCTCGGGTGGCCGGCAGACCGGACAGCCGGGAGCCCCGGGCGGGAGCCGTTACTCTCCCCGCCCAGGGCTCC
Organism: Streptomyces sp. NPDC059957; assembly: GCF_042730015.1. Lineage (NCBI taxonomy): Bacteria > Bacillati > Actinomycetota > Actinomycetes > Kitasatosporales > Streptomycetaceae > Streptomyces > Streptomyces sp. NPDC059957. The sequence goes on from NZ_JBHWMB010000066.1 coordinate 25,408, forward strand.
CAGAGCGTACGGGCCGTCTCAGCTCCTGCAAGCGCTCAAGGGCGCCCGTACCGCTCGCACTTGTAGTACGTGATGTTGTCGGGTGCACCACCGTCATCGAGACAGACGCGTACGACGGCTGCCCCACCGGAGACATCCGCTTCGACAGGGAGAGTGAATTCCCTGCTCGTACCGCACACCCTGTCGTCAGTGAAGCCCCTGCCCAGTTCGGCATTACGGCTGTTGAGGGTGAACGCTGAGGTGCCCCGGCAGCTGCCCCCATCCACGGACTTGTGCACGCCCGTCAAGGTCACCGAGCGGGCGTACCAGGTGATGGTGCCCCTCGTAAAGGTGTTCCCGACGGTCACGTCGAATTTGCTGGTCGGGTAAGCGGACGCCTGGGCGGTGGCGGCGGGCGCGCTCAGCAGCGTTCCTGCGGTGAGTACAACTCCGCAGAACACAGCGGCGAGACGAGTACCCAAAGAGGCCTCCCAAAATTGATGGCCGACTGTGCAAGCACGCTCTACTCTCCCGGCCGCGTGCCAGGGAGTCCAGAGGGCCTTGAACCCAAGCCTCCGGGCCTACCGGGTCCAGCTCGGTGGGGCCGTGGGCCGGGGCGCTCCCTTGGCTCCCCCGATCACAGCCTGGCTGAGTAGGCCCGGGGCGCTGCTCCAGGATTGCTCCTGGCCCGTCTCCCCAGGCCGACGTGATCGGTTGGAGCACACCACCGACGGATTGGCTGTCTCGCACCAGACCTCGACGCGTCGAATCTGTGAGGCCCATAGGTTGCGCCGATAGCGCTGCATGGCGTCCTCGAGCGAGTCGTGCTGGGCCTCCTGCCTGACCATGCGGGTGCCGTCGGTGATCCACTCCTTCTGTCCGCTGTTCATTTCTGTCTCACGGAGCCTGTGGTTCAGTCTCAGTGACGGGTAGGACATGAGGCCGCTGGGCTGACGGGAGTGCGCCATGGCCCTGGGAGAGATCAGGGTGGAGAAGCGACTGGCCACCAAGACCCAGGAATGCACCCTCCTGGAGAACAAGCTCAAGGCCGCTGCCACCGCGATCGCTGCCCTCCACCACGACAACGAAGCCCTCCGCCAACAGCTCGCCAGGGACGTCTCAAACACCGTCATCCCGATCCGGCCCCGCCGAGGCCGTCACGTGACCAGCAACCAGGAACGGTAGGAGACGCACATGACGTCGGAAGAAGTGAGGACACCTCCGTCGACCAGGCCGCGATCGGCCCCATCCCCGCCGGGCGTTGCTCCAGCGCCGGGGCCTGGGCGGGCACGGTGTTCTTGCGGACCACGGGCGCGGTCGTCTCCAGCGGCGTCCGCAGGAGCGCGGCCAGGGTGTCGGTCACCTTCCCCGCGTGCTTCGCCCCCGAGGCCGCCGCCGCCTTCGCCGTACCACCCATCTCCCGCACAGGACGGTCCAACACCACCGCGGCCGCCTCCAGCCCGGACGGCGTCAACGACCAGAGCTTCTCCGTAATCCGTCGGCCATCCGCCTCGAGCCGCGACGTCCGGCCAGCCGACAACACCAGGCCCTCAGCCTCCAGGTCCTTGCAGCCACCGCGCACCGTCGCCGCGTCCGCCGTTCCCGGACACATCAACAACCTGATCTGCGCCGCCGTGGCCACCTTCACCACACCCAACACACCGCCCTGGCCGATTGCGTGTCCGCTCCAGCTTCCGCGACCAGCCCGGGCGCTCTGGGCCTGAACCGCCGTCAAGGTGTCAGTCAGCCCCTGAATGACGGCCGGGCCCGTGGTCATCCGGCAGGTCGTCCACCTGCGGCCAGGCCGTGCTCGCTGCGCCTCGCACGCCGGTAGTACCACCACTCGTGCATCCGCGCGCCGGGCCGGCTCCCCTTGCCCACACGCTCGTCGACGGAAGAATCAATCAACCGCGGAGCTGATCGCCCGTCCGCGTTGGCCCTCGCAAGGAGATCAACCGTGTCCAAAGGTCAGATAGGCAAGCGTGTAGGACGTGCGATCGCGGTCGGTGCGGCCTGTGCCGCAGTGACTGTCGCGGCGGCCTCACCCGCGGAGGCTGCCGCGCCGAAGACCAACAGCCTGACCAACGCCTACGCCGCGCCGACGCCGTATTCCCAGCTCATCGGGGGAATCTGGAGCGGTGCGCCCGTCACGATGTACTGCTGGGTGGACAACGTGTGGTCCAACGGTACGAACCGCTGGTTCCGAGTCCAAGGCGCGGGCTACAGTCCCTACACCGGCCGCCCGATCATGGTTGTCGGCTACGTGTCAGCCACCAAGATCGTGAACCAAGTCAACGTCGGACGCTGCTGACCACCCAGCACTCACAGCCTTCCACCGCCGAGCAGCACCGGCGTCGATCGGCATGTTCCCGACCACAGGCAGTGGGCGGCAACCCCGCCCTGTGGGGTTGCCGCCCACGATCACGCAGCATCCGTCCGGTGCCTGACGGACCGCCGCCTGACAGCCGGACGCCGGCGAGACTCATCGGAGGCTTAGCGCGGTCCAGCTTGGTGTGGGAGCGGTCAGCGATTCGCACCCGTCCGGGAGATCCGCCCTGAGCCCGCCCAGCCCTCCCGCGGCAAGAACCCCGATGAGACGGAACGCCGCCGCGAGGAGGACCTGCTCCGGGACGAGCGCGACCTGCGCGACGAGGACTTCTGAGCAGCGCACCACCCCACGAACGCAGGGCCCGGCCGGGCTCTGTCACGACCCCGCCGACCGGAAGGCAGGTCCGCCCGCCGGTTGGCACAGAGCCTCACACGAGCAGTACACCCGTTCAGCCGTTCTGTTCTCCGCCGGCGAACCAGAGCCCTGGTTCCGCGACACCGGCGACAAGCACGGCGTGGGCCCCGGAATCCGAGATCCCTTGGTGGCGCGCAAGTCGCTGCAGGGCCTGGCGCGATGTGACCGGCCTACGCCGGGCGGGTGGTTCTTCCGGGGATCTTGGTGAATCCCCGCGCCGCAGCCCGGGACGCCGGACACCGACACCCGCTCCCTGTCACAGTCCTGCTCGAACAGCGCACGAGGCCACTGGTGAGGTACGGCCGTCGCGCTGGAAGCAGAGGGATGTAAAGAGCCAGAGAGCGGAACGCATCTTGAGCAACCATCTCTACAGACGTGCCGTCAGCATTGTTGGCGGCACTCTCCTCGTACTGCAGTCGCTTGCGATCCTCGGCCCCGCCGCTGCCCCCGCGTGGGCGGGCGACGACCAGAGGATCGGCGCCAGGTTCAACGAGCCGCACAATGCCACCGCCAATCCCCGCAGGCCCGGACAGGTCGCCGTCATGGAGGGGTGCACTGTCCACATCGACCTGAACTACGGCCGGGACGGGTTCCCGATCACGCGGACGTCGACCGTCGCCCCGTGCAACGGCGACCCGGTGCTCGGCTTCGACGCCGAGGGGCGCATCTTCGTCACGCACCTGTCGCGCGGCGGACTGAACACCAACCCGACGCCGACCCGCCTCGGGGTCGGCGTCGGCCGGATCAACGACACCACGACTACGGGGAGCCAGACCTACACCCCCGTCCAGGTGAGCCCGAACGGCAACATCGACCACGACAAGCAGTGGCTGGTCGTCGACTCCAACCCCACCAGTCCGTACGTGGGCAACCTCTACATCGTCTGGACGGAACTCCCCGCCGCCGGCGGCTCGCGGATCCTGTTCTCGCGGTCCACGAACGGCGGTACGACCTGGTCCGCCGCGGCCGCCCTCTCCCAGGCGGGCGAGGGCTTCGTCTGGCCCTCGCACGCGGCCGTCGCCCAGAACGGCGACCTCTACGTCGCTTACCACACCGACACCTGCGACGGTGACGGAACCGTGGGCTCCACCCAGCTGCTCCGGGACGGCTCCGGCGGCGCCGACTTCGCCGCCGGGACGCCCCGGCAGCGGACCGTGCCGTTCGGTGCGGGCCAGGCCGACGTGACCTGCAACCGGCAGAACAACCCGGCCACCGAGATCCCCGGGACCGACTTTTGGCTCCAGGGCACCGTGCAGCCGTACATCCTGCCCGACCCGGCGCGGGCCGGGAACGTCTACGTCGTCGGCAATGACGACCCGAACAACAACTACGGGGACGGCGACGACGCCGACGTCGTCATCGCCCGCTCCACTGACAACGGCCTGAACTTCACCCGGAGCCGGGTCGACCACGGGCCGGGCCAGACCTTCGCGGTGATGCCCAACGCCCACATCGACCAGGACGGCAACGCCGTCGTCACCTGGTACGACAACCGCAGCGGCCGGCGCAACGGCGGCACCGGGCCGAACGGGGAGGACAACTTCCTGCTGGAGCTGTACGGCACCACCAGCCGGGACGGCGGCCAGACCTGGACGCAGGACTTCCGTATCAGCGACTCCCCCTTCGACCCCGACCGCAACGCCCCGTGCCGCTTCGGCAACTTCGCCGGCTGCGGCACCATGGTCGCCGGCGAGACCCGGCGGACCCTGCGGATCGGCGAGTACAACGGGGTATGGGCGGTTAACGGGATCGCCTACGCGTCCTGGACCGGCAACACCACCCCGCCCACCCCCACCGCCCCCTCCGCGGGCAACCAGGACGTCTACTTCGACGTCTTCTCGATGCTCGGGGCCTTCCCCGACAGCCACGAGCCCAACGAGTCGATCGACCACGCCGTGGCCGCCGACCTCGGCTCCAACGAGCAGTTCAACCGGCGCGGCCTCACCCTGCACACCGCGACCGACGTGGACTTCTTCCGGGTCACCCCCCGCCACACCGGCCACCTCACCACCGAGATCCGCTTCAACGAGGTGATCGCCCCGCTCGCGGTCCGCGCGTACGACAAGTTCGGCAGCGCCGTCGCCACCGGCACCGTCTCCACCCGGGCCGGCACCTCCACCGGCCGGCTCACGATCCCGGTCGTCCAGGACGAGCCGTACTACGTCGTGGTCAGCGCCGCAGGCGTGAGCGACCCGACCCGGCCCGGGGACGCCTCGCCGACGGACCCGCCGCAGGGCACGTACGACCTCGTCGTCGCCAACCGCGCGGCGCCCGAGCCCTTCAGCCTGGATCTCAAGCAGCAGTCCGACTCGGGCCGTTCCGACAGCGACGACGTCACCAAGGTCGTCGGACCGGACCTCTTCCTCCGCGTGGACGACGCCGAACTGCGCTCCGCCGGCATCGTTCTGTCACAGCAGAACGCCACGCCGGTCCTCACCGACGACGCCCCCGGCTACAAGGTGGCCGTGGAGCGCGACGGGGAGCGCGTCGGCTTCGCCACTCCCGTCGACCCGGTGAACAAGCCGGGGCTGTACCAGATCCGCCTGGACCCGGTCCTGAGGGAAGGCGAGAACCAGATCACCGCCGAGGTGATCATCGTCGACGCGTCCGACAACCCCCGCGTCGCCGGCACCGCCCACGTCACCGGCTCGGGCGCGGAGAGCGCGCACGCACTCGTGATCACCCTGGACACGGTCGCACCAGTCCGGCCGGCCAACGCGCCCGACCTGCTGGCCTCCAGCGACAGCGCGGGCATCGACATCGACAACATCACCACCATCATCAAGCCCGCCTTCCAGGGCTCCTCGGTCGAGCCGAACGCCCTGGTCCGGCTGCGGACCACCCCGGTGGGCGGCAGCCCGGCCGTGGTCGGCAAGGACACCGTCACCCCGGCCGGTGAGTACGAGGTCGTCAGTTCTGCTCTGCGCGACGGCCGGTACGACGTCGGCATCCTCCTGGAGGACCTCGCCGGCAACGTGAGCCCGGCCTCTCCCTCCCTCGCGGTGACCATCGCCCACCATTCGCTCAGCCTCACCGGCGCCACGGCGAACGTACTGGCCGGCATCGCCGAGGGCCGGGTGACGGGCTACCCGGGCATCCCGGGCGGTGTCGTCGGCATCCAGGAGATCCCGGTCGTCAACCTCAACGCGAACGGACACGGCGCGGCCGTGACGGGCGGAACCGGCGACGACCGGCTCACCTTCACCCCGCTCAGCGTCAACAGCGGCCGACTGACCCGGGCGGACTCCGCGCAGGTGCTGAACTTCTTCAACGTCACCGGTGACGTGGGGATCAGCACCGACGGCGGAGACGACGAGGTCACCATCGTGGGCACCACCCGGGGCGACCGGATCCGCGGCGACGTGGACGCGTTCACCACGCTCCACGTCGACTCCCTGCCGCTGGTCCGCAAGCCGGCGCCGCTCGTGGCGCTCCTCGGCCTGCGGATCACCACAGCGCAAACCGAGCGGATCGGCGTCCTCGCCCGCGGCGGCAAGGACACGATCGACTTCCTCGTCAAGGACACCGTCAGCACCCACCTCTCCGTCGACGGCGGCGACCCGTCCAAGGTCCGGCCCGAGAAGGGTGACGAACTGATCGTCCGCGCCGGCTCCCCCCAGGGCCTGCTGAAGGAAGACCACTCCGGCAAGTCGGGCACCGGCACGGTCCTCGTCGCCTACCCGTACACGACGCACGCCAAGACCCACATCGACTTCACGGACACGGAGGACATCACCCTGAAGGCCAACGCGCACAAGGACAACGGCAAGGACGAGGACTAGTCCCCGCCCGCCTGCCCCGCGACACGACGGCGCCCCCGTACCCGGATCCCCCTGGGTACGGGGGCGCCGCCGTCTCGCCATCCGGGCTGCCCGGGGCGGCACTGCAACCGCCGCAGGCGCGGCCACCGGCGCGGCCAGGCCGCGCACGGCAGCATGCACGCCGTGGCTCCGGTCTTCACGTCGTGGTCGGCGATCCGGATGGTCTTGCCCGTGACGCCGTGCTCGGCAAGCGCCCCCATGGTCTGCTCGGCCAGCAGCTGGGAACTGGACGGGGCGGGGGAAGGCGTGAGAGTGCAGACGAGGGCGACGCGCGCAACGGGGTTGTGCCTGTGGTGTCCATGTTCCCGCTGCTACCCGCGCACCGGACCGATATCCGGTCTAGTAATTGCACGTCCCGGCTTCGGTGCGCGCCGTGCCCGGCGGCCGCGATTCGGGGCAGTCACCCCGTAGTCCCCTCGATCGGGGGTAGGGGCTGGGCATGACTGGAACCGAGATCTTTGCCGCCGAAGCCTTCAGCTCACTGCTCCTGATCGTCATCGGAGTGGTCGTGGCCCTGCTCTTGATCGGAGCGTTCTGGTACGGCGGCCGACGCAGCGCACGGCGCAACTCCCCTGCCCAGCCGGCCCAGCAGAACCCCTCTGCACGGGCCCGCGAGGACTCCTGGCAGACGCCCGACGACGGGGCCGGACAAACACCGCGTCTGTAGACCTGCCGTGCCGTCGCGCCGGCCCTGCGTCGGTGGTGGTTTCGACGGCGCTCTGCACACCCCGCCCCGGGTGGGCCCGGCCGGTCCGGAAGAGCGGGGGTGATCATGGAGCGGCCGGGTAACCGCACGGGGTGATCACCGTTGGAGTCGAAGAGCAATATCTGCTGGTGGATCCGGTCACCGCGCTGCCGACTCCGCTGGTGGAGGAAGTCCGCCGCACGGCGGGTCTGGGCGCCCTCACAGAACAGGGAGAGGTCCAAGACGAGCTGCTTCAGGCACAGATCGCGGTGGCCACCCCCATCTGCTGGAGACTCGAAGAAGTCGGGGGCCACTTGCTCCGGCTGCGCCATGCGCTCGCCTCGGCGGCGGAGGCCAACGGCTGCCGGATCGCGGCGACCGGTGCCGCGCCGGTGCGCGGTAGCCTGCCCGCGCCCGTCACCAGGACGGCGCGGTACCTGAGGATCGAGGGCGCCGCGCCAGCTGTTGGGCGAGCAGCTGATCTGCGGAATGCACGTCCATGTGGCCATCCCCGACGCGGAAACGGGCGTGGCCGTGCTGAACCGGATCCGGGTCTGGCTGCCGAAGCTGCTGGCGATGTCGGCGAACTCGCCCCTGTGGGATGGGCAGGACACCGGGTTCGCCAGCTGGCGCACCATCGTCTTCAGCCGCTGGCCCGTCAGCGGTCCGCCGCCGTACTTTGAGGGGCTCGCGGACTACGAACGCCGTCTGGAGACACTGGTGGCCTCCGGGGTCATCGCCGACCGGGGGCAGGTCTACTGGCAGGCGAGGCTGTCCGACCGCTACCCGACCGTCGAGGTGCGCTGCCCGGACGTACAGCTGCGGGCGGACGAGGCCGTGGTGCTCGCCGGCATCGTCAGGGCGCTGGTCACCACGGCGATCGCCGAGGAGAAGGCGGGCATGCAGCCTGCCCCGCCGAATGATCCCGAGGTACTGCAGGCCGCGAGCTGGCACGCGGCCCGATATGGGTTGAACGGCACCCTCGTAGCACTGGACGGCCGACCGCGCAGCAGCGGCGACGCCCTGTGCGCCCTCATGCGCCACATCACGCCCGCGCTGGAAGAGGACGGCGATCACCGGGAGGTGAGCGCCCTGTCGCACCGGCTGCTGCGAGAAGGCACGCCCGCGGACCGTCAGCGCCGCGCCGTGGCCGACGGCGGACTGCCGGCGCTGGCCGGACTGATCACCGGCACCGTACCGTCCGGCTGAACGCCGGGACCGCCGTAACCAGCGCGGTGGCCACGGAGCTGCTCCGAGCTTCCTCTGACCGTGCCCCCACGGCGTCCTCCTTCCGCGTGAGTACGGGGTCGGTGTCGGGGCAGGCGGAGAGGGGACACCGGCGACGCCCTTCTGTCGTCGCCTGCCGCGCAACCACCGCCCGACCGCAAGGAGAGCCGATATGCAAAGGCCCCCGTCACAGCCCGAGCTTCCGGACCGAGTACCGGAGAAACGTGACGCCGTCACCCCTGACCTGCCGCCCTTCGGTCAGGGAGCCCCCGACCTCCCGGACGCCGAGCGCGTACGAGCCCGGCGCGAGGGCCCCGACAGGAACAGGAACAGCCGCAAGGAGAACGGAGAGGCGGAGCACAACGGCACGCAGGGCGAGCGGCCGGCCGCCGGCCCTGGCAACGCCAAGCCCCAGGAGCCGACCGACTGACATCCGCTCGGCAACGACCCAGCAGCTCGGGAACGCCCTCTGCCGCTGAACACGGACAGACCGACCCGCGCGTTCGTTCCGGTAGGAGGGAATCCTCATGGCCGTACGTCATCGCGCCTGCTGCGTCTCACCGGCACCCACCAAGTGCTCACCGTCCTCGCCTGGCCGACGGAGGAGGCTCCCCAAGGCGACGGACACCCGGCTTCGCCCCGCCCGGCGGAAGGGGAGCCATAGCGCCGCAGCGGACGGCTCCCGAACGGGAACCGGGGCCAGTAGCCCCCGGGGTTTCTGTTCGCGAGAGGCATGTGGTGGGTCGCTGTCCTTCCCGCTGTGCCGGCGGGAGGAAGGTTCCGAAACTTGTGGAGGCCGATGTGGCTCGTGATCGGATAGGACTGGCCGAGGTGCTGGCGGCCTCCTAGGCCGCCGCGCCGGTAGCCTCCCTCGACGTCGTGGCACGCAATCTCCGCGACCGGTTCGGAGCGCGCTACGTGTCATTCCTGTTCGTCGACATCGTCGGCCGGCGCCTGCTGCGCGTCCACGACACCACAGCCATCCACCACGAGGACCGCGCCGCCGCAGGTACCCCTCGCCGGCGGCAGCGTCTACGACGAGGTCCTACGCGGCCAGAAGCTGTTGCTCGAGGCGGACGGCGGACAGGGGCAGCGGGTCCTCGCCCCGGTCAGCAACCGCGGCGACGCCATCGGCGTCCTGGAGCTCCACCTCCCCGAGGCCACCCCGGACGTACTGGCCGAGGTGGAGGAGGCCGCCCACGCGCTGGCGTACATCATCGTCACCAACCGCCGGTTCACCGACCTCTACCACTGGGGCAACCGCACCACCCCGGTCAGCCTCTCCGCCGAGATCCAGCGCCAGCTCCTGCCTTCGGCCTCCTCCTGCGAGGCCCCGCAGTTCACCCTCGCGGGCGCCCTGGTCCCGGCCTCGGACATGCTGGGGACACCTACGACTACAGCCTCGACAACGACACCCTGCACCTGTCGATCACCGACGCCATGGGCCACGACGTCGAGGCCTCCCTGATGGCCACCCTCCTCGTCAACGCCTCCCGCGGAGCCCGCCGCGCCGGGGAAGACCTCGCCGAACAGGCCCGCCAAGTACACCAGGCCCTCCTCGACCACGGCCGCCACACCATGGCCACGGGCCAGCTCCTGCGCATCGCCCTCGACGGAAGCGGCGCCCAGCTCGTCAACGCCGGCCACCCCTGGCCCCTCCTCCTGCGCGAGGGCGCGGTTACCGGACTGCGCCTGGCGGTGAACCTGCCCTTCGGCTGTACCTCCCTTCAGGGCCCGTACGCGGTCCAAGACCTCGACCTGCAGCCTGGTGACCGGCTCGTGCTCCACACCGACGGCATGCAAGAACGCGACGCCGAGACCGTCGACCTCCCGGCGCTCCTACGCAACGCCGCCGACGAGCACCCGCGCGAAGTCGTGCGCATCCTGGTCGGCGCGGTCAGCGGCGCATACGACGGAGGGCCGCCGAAGGACGACGCCACCGTGCTGTGCCTCGACTGGCACGGCCCCCACGCCGAAAGCCGCGGCCTGAGAGCCTGACCTCGACGAGAGGCAAGACCCCGCAAGGGCCAGGACCCTCACCGATGGCGCAATATGGGGTATTTACCTCCAGGAGGGGCAGGCGCTTTACAGGCCCATCATGTGGAGGGAGAAGCCGTGACCAACTTCCTGCCCGTCCTCGACCAGGCCGTGTCGCGCACCGGCCAACCCACCGCATCAGCACGCGGCGCCACCCGCCACTTCCTCCACCACGCCACACACATCCGAGCCCCCGCCCGGCCCGAGAGCGCCGACGTGGTCCTCCTGGTCGTCGCCGAACTCGTCACCAACGCCATCCGCTACACCGACGGCCCCTGCACCCTCCACCTCGAACTCCACGAGGACCACGTCGAGATCCGCGTCACCGACACCAGCCGCCACCCGCCCACACCCCGCCCACCCCACACCGACGGAACCGGCGGCTGGGGATGGCAACTGATCAACCAGCTCACCACCCACACCCACATCGAGCCCACCCCCACCGGCGGCAAAACCATCCACGCCCACATCCCCTGGTAGAAGCGGTCGCCGAGCCGAAGCGCCTCGCCCGACGAACGAGGCGCGCAGCGGGGGCCAGCGCCACGGATCGAGGGGGAACCGGTCCAGCCTCTCCGTTGGCGCACCGTGGGTGCTGCCGGGCGGGCTGGAAGGCGACGTGTGACGGCGGCCGGACCTGCCCGCAGCCGACAGCGCCACGGGGCTGGGAGCAGCGGCTGCAGTCGCTGCCTCCTGCACTCCTATTGGATACCGTTGCCGGCTGCTTGCGTCGTGGACCCACGGGCCTGTTGCTCGGTCCTACCCGGGCAGCGGGCACCGCCCGGCGGGTCAGTGGATTCGGGGCATGGGGTGGTGCGGCTGCGCGCTGAGGTTACGACGACGGATGTCGATGTCGCGGGCGCCGGAGGCGGAGGCGGCGGGAGGGCCAGCAGAGTGGCGATGGCGCTGGCGAGCAGGTTGCTGGTGATTGAGCGGGTGTGGGCGATGCCGTCGGCAACCACCCAGGGTGCGATGCAGGTCCAGATGCCGATGGCGACCGCGGCCCAGGCCTTGGAGTGGGTGCGCTCGTAGGAGTTGCCGAGGCCGCCGAGCAGGAGCATGTAGGCGATGCCGGTGATGAGGTTGGTGACGGCCAGGGTGGTCAAGCCGTTGAAGCCCACGATCCACGGGACGCGGCGAGGAAGATGCCCGTGAGCAGGGCGAGGGCCTCGACCATCTGAGCCCGGGGCGTGGCGGCCGCGCGGTTGTGCCGGGGGCGCGCAGTTCCATCGGGGTGCTCTTCGATGGGTGCGCGGTGGGTTGACGCCATGATGGTGGAGCCGAACGAGACTTACTCCAGCTCCTCCGCCAACAGGTCCATCAGCAGCCCGTCGTGCCAGCTGCCGTCCGGGCCGCGCTCGTACTGCCGCATGATGCCCACCGGGCGGAATCCGGCCTTGCGGTAGCACCGGATGGCGGCGGCATTGTCGGCGGCCGGGTCGATCACCAGTCGACGGTATCCGTGATCATCAATCAGATGGCGTGCCAGGGCACGGACGGCGTCAGTGCCAAGGCCGAGCCCGTGCACCGCCGGGTCGAGATAGATGTCGATGTTGGCATGCCGGTAGTCCGGCTCGTCCTCGGCACCCCACTGGATAGCGCCGACCACCCTGCCGCCGTGCTCGACCGAGAAGGTCCGGACCCCGGGATCTTCGAGGTCCTATGCCACCGCGGCCGTCAGGTCGTCGCCGCCCCGCCAGTGCGCGTACACCTCAGGCGTGGTCCGGATCACGGCCAGAGCCGGGATATCGCCCACCGTCGACGGGCGAAGCGTCACCAGGGCTCCACGCAGGACCGTCCGCATGCCACTGATCATCCCCGACTTCGGATCCACTCGTCTAGGTCGTCGCGGAACTACGCGCCCTCTGACCGCCCTCGCCCGACCCGTGCGCGCGGGAGGATCGGCGAAGACGCGCGCCTCTGCGGATCGGGGAAGACGGACCGCCACTATCGGTACATGACGACACGAGATGAAACGGGCGCGTTCGGCCCGCAGAGCCAGTTGCCGCCGCTTCCGGAGGACTGGGAGCGATGTCTGGCCGTGGCGGCGCATCCGGACGACATCGAGTACGGTGCGGCCTCCGCCGTCGCCCGCTGGACCGCTCAGGGCAAGCGGGTCACGTACCTGCTCGCCACCCGCGGTGAAGCAGGCATCGACGCTCTGCACCCCGCCCAGGCCGGACCACTGCGCGAGGCCGAGGAGCGGGCCGGAGCACGTGAGGTCGGCGTGGACACGGTGGAGTTCCTCGACCACCGCGACGGTGTGGTCGAGTACGGCCCCGACCTGCGCCGCGACATCGTCCGCGCGATGCGCCGGCACCGGCCCGAGGTCGTGGTGACGGGCGCGTTCACCGTGCGGATGGTCGCCGGTGTCACCAACCAGGCCGATCACCGCGCGGTCGGCCTCGCGGCCCTGGACGCCGCGAGGGACGCGGGCAACCGCTGGATCTTCCCGGAACTGGCCGACGAAGGCCTCGAGCCCTGGGGCGGCATCCGCCTGGTGTGCATGGCCGGCCCAGAACACCCCACCCACGCCGTAGACATCACCGGAGAACCCCTGGAACGCGGCATCGCCTCGCTATCCGCCCACGCCGAATACACCAGAGGACTGGGCGAGCAGAGCTTCGAACCCCGCCCCTTCCTGACCTGGGCGGCACGGATGGGCGGCCCCGCGCTCGGCGTCGAAGCAGCGGTCCTCTTCGACGTACACCACCTGGCATTCGAAGGGAAGCCGCCCTGGGACCAGTAGGCCCCACCCCACGCGCAGCCCGCGCCGACCGCCGTATCCGCCCGCGGCCCTTTGGGTCGGCCCTGCTGTCGTCCCTGGCCGGCCGCGGCGTGTGCCCACGAGTTCCTCGAGGACAGCGGCCAGCAGCGCGGGCGCGTTGGTGGTGCACGAGGTGTTCGAGACGATCGCGTGCAGACCCGGATCGTAGGCGTCGGAGTTGATCCCGTACGCGAGGGTGACGTCGGCCGACTCAGACGAGGACCTTTCTCGCACCCGCGTCGGTGTCGGCGCGGGTCGCCTTGGCGGAGGTGGAGCGGCCAGTCACTTCGAGAACGATGTCGACGCCCAACTCGGCCCACGGCGGCGGGGCGGGCTCCCACGCGGCGAGAACCCACCGTCACCCGCGCCGCCACGCCTCGCGACCACCGACATCGACCTGATCGCCCCACCACAACTCGCCGGCCTCGGCATCCACTGGGCGTAACGGCAGGCAGGCGCGTGTCCTCGCCGAGCACCACTCGTTCCACACACCATGATCATGACTCTCACGTCCACGCGCGGGTGAAGGTCGCCCTCGCCGCCGCGGCGGTCCTCGGCCTGTCCCTGACGGCCACCCCTACAGTGACCGCCCAGACACACGCCCTCGCACTGCACGTCATCGTCACGCCCGCCACCGACCTGCCCGCGACCGCCCAGGTCACCGTCACGATCCGCGGCTTCGAGCCCGAGGAAGCCGTGTTCCTCCAGTAGTGCGCACAGCTGGGCCCCAGCGTATTCGGCTGCGACTACAAGAACACCACATCGGTGACCCTCGACGAGGCAGGCGAGGGCACCGCCCAAGTGACCGTCCACCGTGTCTTCGCAGCACAGGACGACAGCGGCATTGACCTCGGGGAGGTCGACTGCGCCCAGTCCGAACAGGGCTGCCTCGTCGCCGTCGGCAACCTCGAAGGGGGAACCGGCGCGACGACTTCCTTCAAGGACAACGCATAGCCCCGGAATCTCGCGGCCCGCCCCACGGCCTCACCGCTGGACGGCCCCCCCGGTATGAGCTGCACGGGCGGTGGTGGTGGACCCGCGAGGCCACCGAGGCACGGGCCACCCGGCCCGCGCAGTACAAAGCCCGCACCCCCCAACGCAACTGCACCGTCGTATTCGGTTTCCTGCAGCCTGGCAGCGGGCCTGTTGCCCCGACCCACACCTGACTGTGACTTGGCAGGACGGACAACGACATCGACTGGGTCAGCGGCAGGCAGCTCGCGCAGCGGAGGCCATGTTCCCCGAGGCGCAGCCGTACCAGACTTGGAGGTGCCCTTCCCAGTCAACCTGAAGAACATCACTGTCTGAGCTGTAGCCGAGCAGTCTGAGGGACTGCCGGGTACCGGTGGGTATTTCAGCACGAGTTGAGTCCAGTGGCGGCGTGTCCACGGCATCGGGAGCAACCTGTGTGCTCGTTGGAGGTACGGGCGTGTGTCAGGGGCCGGCGCGGTGGTCGAACCGTGCTGTGTTGGGTGGATGAGCCCGATCGAAATCCGTGTGCACGGCGTCGGCGATCATGGTCCCCTGAGCGCATTGGGCAGTGTGGGACTCGAACCGTCGGCACAACCCATCGAGGGCATCGAGTCGTACCAGAAGCCGCAGATCCCGGCCCATGATCTCGCCCTCGTCAACTGGTCGCGGACCTCGCGCGGCGTTGCCGGCTTCCTGTGGTACCTCGCCATTCCCTTCACGCTGCTCAATGTCGTCGGCTACATGAAGCCCGCCGAACGGCAGCGGGGCTGGTATACCGTCGCCCGCCTGGCGGGCATGCTGGCCACCGTGGTGCTGACCGCATGGCTGATCGTCATCATGGAAACGGTGCTGGAGTACGTGCCGGGCCTGGCCGACAAGACGCAGCTGGCACAAGGGCTGTCCGCAGGGCTTCCGGCTGCGGCCGTCGTCGCGGCAATCCTGTGCCGAACCTGGCTTCGGCCCCAGCACAGAATCCCCCCGATCCTCGCGTGCGCCCACGCCCTGCTCGCAGTGGTCGTGGCCGCGGCGGTGCTCGTATGCAAGCCGGCCCGGATCGAGCGCAGGAGCTGGCCCAACAACTTCGGCTACGGCGGCGACGTACCCGGTGCGGCCGTGGGGGCCGGCGTTGATCCGCGTGCCGACGCGATGATGCTCTTCGTCCTCATCTCCACCCTCGCCGCTGTGTTCCTCGCCACGGCACTGTGGAACTCGGCGGCCGCTGTGGTCACGATGCTCGTCTTCCTCGGACTCCACGCGACCGGCGCGATTCTCCGTCTCGGCACCGAGTGGCTGATGGCGTACCTGGAGTACATCGGTGCCGTCGCCGACCGGGCCTCAGGCATGGCGCCTTCGGCTCACGTGCTCAGGGCGGCCGACCCCCAGGGAGACCGCGTCCTGCTGCTCGACCTCGTGCCCATCGTCGCGTGTGCCGCCATCGTCGGCTTCGCCGTGGCGTTCGCGATCATGGCTCGCGCCTCCAAGTGGAGTGACACACTCGCTTCGGCCGATCTCCCGGCCTACCGGGGTCGATGGTTCATCCACCTCGTCATCACCGCACTGCCGCAATTGATCCGGCGTGCTCTCATCTTCGCTTTCTTCATCTACATCGCTCTGGCGATCGTGATCGGGCTGGTGGCCCGCAGTACGAGCTGGAGCGGCTGGCCGCTGACCGTCGCACTGATCCTGACGCACACGATCGTCGCCGGGGTGCTCGTGTTCATCGCCATGCGCGGAAAGGTCTCGGCGGCCCCCAAGGTCTTCGGTACGGTCGCCGATGTCGCCGGCTTCTGGCCGGTCCGGTACCACCCGCTCGCGGGCAGCTCCTACCGCGATGAGGTCGTAGGCGGGCTGCGGGACGCACTCGGATGCCACCGGGAGGACGCCGTCGTCCTGTTCGCCCACAGCCAGGGTTCGGTCCTGGGCGCCTGGTTGCTCGCCAATGAGATGGTTCCCGAGAATCTCCAGGACGACGCGGCGCTCGGCGCTGTGGAAGGGCCGTCCCTGCTGCCGCCGGCGGAGAGTCTCTACCTCCTCACCTGCGGGTCACCGCTGAAGTCTCTGTACCGGGGGTTCTTTCCGTCCTATTTCCACGACCAGTTCTTCCTCCGCGCCGGCGAGAGGACCGCCGGATGGTTTAACGCCTGGCGAAAGACCGACCCGATTGCGACACAGATGCCCGACGCCGTGAGCGGGCAGGTCCATGATCAGGAGATCGACGAAGTGGACTCCAACCACCTGCGTGTCCACAGCGACTACTGGATCGAGCAGGCACCGACCGACTGGATTGAAGGAAAGCTGACTCCGCCCGCGGCCGCACCGTAGCAAGGCCTCCCCCGCACCGGCACCGGCACCGGCACCAAGGCAGACCAGCCCCACACCCACGCTCCCGGCCCGGCCCGGCCCGGCTGAACGCTAGCGAGGCGCTGCTGGTCATGTGGACCGTCGCCGGGAACCACCGTCGGCTGGGGATGCTCCACCACTCGCGCCGCACGCTCATCGACTCGCTCACCGAGCCGACCCGGCGCGCGGAGTGGCCGCTGCCCGTCGGATCGCGCAGGCCCAGTCGCGGGCGCGGGAAGCCGCCCCCGCGCAGGCGGCCCACGCGGCCGCCGTCGTCCACGACACCTCCCACCAGGCCTCCACGACCTGCGCACGGTCATCGGGGTGGGTGCTCCATACGCCGGTCCCACGCCGCCGTGGATCCAGCGGCGGAGCGGGGCAACCGGGCCTGCGGCCCGACGCAGCGCGGTACGGACTGCTCGCGCAGCCAGGTGTGGGCGGGGTCATTGTCGTAGCGCGCCCTGCTTGCCCCGGGCGGATAATGGACACGTCCCCCTCGGGGGCAACGGGGCAGAAGGTGTGGGGGGCTGGAGCCGATCATGCCGACTGCACGCCCAGGGCGGCACTTCGCCGCCGCGACGGGAGCCATAGCGCTGTCGCTGGTGGCGTCCTTGGGTCTCGCCGCGCCGTTCACCGCGGCTGCCGGGCCGCCACCGCATCACGTGATGCGCGCCACGTGCCTGTTCACCGACCGATCCGTACCGATCCCGACGGGCTTCGAGGGCATGTATTCGCACCATTCCGATTCGACATCAGGGTGTTCGGTCGTCAAGAACATCTCCACGGACCGGGTACTCCAATTCTGGGGGGCGGGCCGGATTGATCCGCCGACGCGGTTTGCCGACTGGATCGGCGATACCAGGGCCGCACAGATCTCCGTCAGGCTGCTACCGGGCAGGGTAGTGGTCCTCCCCGGTGAAAAGGCTGTCCTGTACGAGCCGCCGCCGACCTACTTCGTCGCTCTCGCTCCCGCGCCAGCACTGCTGGGTGACCGTGTTTCGGAGGGCTTGGCCGACCTCGCACAGATGATTGCTTCCCGTCCGGGACCGGCGACCCGCCTCGTACTGGGACCCGAGTTGAGAGACCTCATCAACAACTGCGCTTTGGCAGCCGACGGTACGTGGCGCGAGCTTCGCGAGCACGAATCACTGGAGGACATTTATGAGGAGGCAAAGGTTCTCCCAGCCTGTAAGAAGGCGTACAACTACGTCGACCCGACCTACGGAAGCCCAGACAAACCCCCCGGATGGCAGGTCTGGCGGAACCGGATAGTGACCTTCAACGAGCGGTGGGTCACGCAGATGAACGACGACGTTGCCCGCACTGTGACCAGAGTGCTGGGACGGATTCCGTGACTACGTTGGAATGACTGGCCCACGGGCCAAACCCTTGCGGAGCACGGTGACGTGAACCTCGGGCGGTTGACCAGCATCACGCAGTCCACCGCCCCACGTCACGTTCTGGCTGACACCAAGCAAGCCTTCCAGGAGAGAGACAGGCGCGCACACCGTCACGCGAGATGTGCCGGGCCCGTGGGGCTGCCCGCCTCGTCGAAAGCCGTTCTGGTGTCCAGGTCGAGCTCGCCAGTCTGGGTGAGGTGCACCCCGACCAGGAAAGCACTTGGCCGCCAAAACGGGCCGCCACCCCGGAGGGTGACGGTCCGTCTACCACCGGTCGACCATCATGGACCGCTCCTGGTCGGCAGGCGCAGGACAGTGGCTGGCTGCGGTGTGAGGTCAGGGGTTCACAGCGAGTCCCTGGTTGCTGACGTTGGTGGCGGCAGGGCTGTTGATGTTGTTGTTGATACTGATGTTGTTGAACGCCGTGATGATTCCGTTGAGGTTGATCGGGAGGATCGATCCTCCCTCGTTTCCGCCGTTCCCTCCTCCGCCGCCGTTACAGGTTCCGCCGGTGACGGTGGTCGGGTCGTTGTCGGAGGCTGCAGGGCTGCCGCCGCCGGAGACGCTGGCGGTGTTGGTGAAGGTGCAGGGCGCGCTGGTGGTGACGTTGGTGGTGACGTTGATCGTGGGGTAGCTGGCGCCTGCCGCGAGCGCGTCGCTGCGGGTGCAGGTCACCGTCTGGCCGGAGATCCCGCAGTTCCAGCCGGTCCCCGACGCAGCAGTGGGAGTGAGGCCGGCGGGCAGGGTGTCCGCAACGGTCACGGTGCCGGTGGTCGGTCCAGCGTTAGCGGTGTTGGCTACATCGATCGCGTAGGTGCCGGTCCCGCCCTGGGTGAAGTTGCCCGCGTGGGACTTGTTGACCGACAGATTGGGATCGGATGCCGGTGGCGCGAGGGGCAGGGATGCCTCGGACGGGACGGACTGACCGCCGTCGTAGGTGACGGTGGCCACCGCCGAGGCCATCGTCCCGGTAGGGGATTCGACGACGGTGGCGGTGTAGCTGACGAAGATCGGGAGGTCTGCGGGGGCAATGGTGCCGCCACTGGCGGCGCTGGCACCGGTGCCCAGCCTCAGCTGGAGGCTCGTCGCGCCGATCGTCGCCAGCACCCCGGCCGGCTCCGTATTGATCTCCACGTTGGTGATGTTCGACAGGTTGGTGAGCTGGTCGGTCAGCACCACGTTCGTGGCATTGGTGTCACCGGTGTTGTCGACGGTACGGTTGATGTCGACCAAGTCTCCCGGCAGGAGCTGGCCGCCATTCCGGTCGGACATCGATCCAGGGGCGCCCAGAACCGGTACCCGGCGACGCATGTCGGCGGTCGCGCCGGGAGAGAATGCGGACGCGGACGTGGCCGACGTGAACGCCGGTGCCTGCTGCACGGCGAGCGCGGGCCCCGCGCCCGCCATCCCCTGCAGGGCAAGGACCAGACCCGTTGCCGCCGGAATACCAACCGTCCAGCGCCTCAAACGATGGAAACACATAGGTTGCCCCTCTCATGACGGAGGCCGCCCGACGAAACGCGGGCGGTCGGACAACCAACGAGGTCGCGCATCCCAGATCGCAGACACACGCACCAATTCACCCAAATAGCACCTAACGCGACGTAACCAGATGGCGCTCGAACACGAGGGACGCCGCCCGGCGCAGAGCCCCGCGCCGGAACATGAGCGCAGACACTGACTCCATGAAGACAGCGAGCCTCGGCGAGCGCAGCCGTGGAGGCGCTGGGGGCCCCGTCGGCGCGGTTGCCGCGAAGACCATGCGGGGGCAGGTGGACCGAGCAGGCCGGCCCCTCCGGACCCGACCTGCGCATCCGGGTGCGGGCCCGATCCGCCCGCACCCGTAGCACCAGATCTCAGACCCGGAGCCGACTGATCACCGGCCAACAAACCACCGGCAGAAAAGTCGGAACGGTTCAATCCTCCCTGATAGCTCACAACGGAGCGGCAGAGAAGTCAGAACGGTTCATGGCTGGCGTGCACCTGGTGGTGACATTCCGGTGCGGTGTGTTCGGTGTCATCGGTGTGTGTTGTCGCTGGACAACGGCGTGCGGTGTCTATGGGGTGTTGCCGGTGTTAGTGGTCCTGGGTGTGTCCGGGCCCTCCGCCCTGTACCAGGGGCGAAGCTGTAGGTATCTCTCTTTCATGGCGGGCCCGAGATGTGCTTCGGTGGCGTACCCGGGCGCCACCCTCTAGTGATCTGGTTTTGAGTTGTGCTCGCCCCATGAGTCGTGTTCTGTTTCAGATCTTGGGTTTTGCCTGACGGGGCCGGTTTTGGTCCGGTGTCCTGATGGCATGGGCGATACC
>NZ_JBHWMB010000067.1:0-6131 GCF_042730015.1 Streptomyces sp. NPDC059957
GACTCCATCAGCATCAACAAGGCGCGGATGAAGGACTACGCGCCGAAGAAGCGCAGGAGCGTCGTCGCCCACGAGCTCGGGCACGCGCTCGGTCTCTGCCACAAGGCGAAGGCGACCACCGAGTCGCTGATGTGGCCGACCGTCCAGGACACCTACGACGTGCCGCAGGGCGTCGACAAGGCCAACTACAAGCGGCTGTGGGGCTGATGATGAGTGCTCGTGTGTGGATGGTGGCCGGGATCGCGTCCGGGGTGTTCCTCGCCGGCGGCGGCTGGTACGCGCTGGCCAGTGCGCAGAGCACGAGCCACGCGGTGTGCGACGTGGATCTGTCGAAGGACGCGGTCGTCGCGGACGAGTTCGAGCGCCTGGCCGTGGTGGAGGCCGTACGGACCACCAGGTCGTGGGAGGAGTCGGGGAGCGCCTACCGGTCGAGCGAGGTACGTCTCCTGCGGGCGCTGCAAGGCACCGTGCCCGAGTCGTTCACCGTGACGCAGGGCGTCACCCCGAAGGGCGAGCCGGTGCACGATGACCCGGTGCACGTCGTTCTCGAGCCGGGCCGCCAGTACGTCGTGGGCCTTACCGACATGGACGACAACGACCCGCGCCCGTGGGCCGGCTACAGCGCACTCGCCAAGGGCGGCGTCGAGGGCGAGGTGGCCCGCTGGCGCGATGCTCGCAGCGCGGTGGCCCCGCCGGCGAAGCCCTGCAACGACGTCGTCGTCGAGTAGGACCGCTTCCGGATTCCGGCCCTCATGTGAGGGCCGGAATTGTCACCATCTCCAGCGTGTGCTTCTCCCACATCCAACTCATCAGCGGGTCGTCCTACCGCCCCGCATCTGGGTGTGTGCTGTGGGCGGTGCCTTCACCGCCGGGCCCGGGAGGGGGCTCTCAGACGGCTGCTGGTACGGGCTCCTTGGCCTGGTCTGCGGGTGCGGGGGTGATCTCGTGCACGGGCCAGGTGTAGAACACGGTGCCCTGCTGGCTGACCTTCTCGAGTTCTTCCTTCTTCACGAGACTCTGCAGGGCGTTGCGGAGTGTCTGCACTGAGGTTTCCCGCTCGGGATGCGCCGCTTGGAACTCGCTCTGGATCTCGCTGACCTTCTTGGGCTCGCCGGGCTGCTTGGACAGGATCGCACTGAGGAGCCGACCAAGGGTGGGCCCAGCCGTCGCGGGGGGCTGGGCTTCACCGGCTGGGGTCTTCGTGGCAGCCGTCTGCTTGGCGGTCCGGTTCCTCTTCGCAGGTGTGGCCCCGGTCTTGGCCGTGGCCTTCTTGGCGGCGGTCTTCCCGGAGGTGGTCGTCTTCGTCGCCGGAACCGCGCTGGCGGTGGCCTTTCCCGCCCTCGGCGGCGGCACGGCCGCCGTATCCGTGCCTTCGTCGGCCGGGGGAGTGCGGCGTGTGGTCTGGGCAGGCGCCGGTGCCGGCGCAGGATCGGCATCCTGCGCAGTGTCCGCCAGTGCCGCGGCGAGCCACTTCTCCTCTCCCTGGAGCTTGCTCAGACGGTCGGTGAGGATCGCCTGCTCGGCCTGGTTGGCTGCGAGGGCGGCGGCCAGGTGGTCCGTGTACTTGCTCTGGGTCGGGGTGCTGACTGGCTCGTTTGCCACTGTGGTCCACGCTCTCTCTGGAAGGATGTGCGCTGATTCGCGATGCTACTCGGCCCAGGATTAAGCCGGTTGGGGATACGCCTTCTCCTCGAGCCGGCCGAAACTCGCCATTCCGTAGCGGATGGCTGGGCGGTGAGGGGGCCGGTGGGGGGTCTGGACCGAGTTCCTCGCCACCCGGCGCTATGCGCCGTCCGGCGAGGGACGCCCCCGGCGCCGCGGAGGTCCCCGCAACCACTTCATGAAAACCCGCCAGCCCGGCGGCCCGGCTGCGGCATCGTCGTGTTCAGACGGCCCCGCACCCGGGGGCCGCCTGAACACTGTGCAGGGAGAGGGCGGGTTGTGGTGAGTAGGCGTGAGACCTGGACGACGGAGGAGTTCGGTACCTCCCACACAGGCTCGGTCGAGGCCGTCCTGGCCGACGGCAGTGTGCCGGCCCCGGTGTATTTCGACAGTGGTTCCGGCGGGGGAGGGGACCCGGTTTCCCAGTGGAGTGTCTACGACGGCCGTTGGCCCCACGTTCCGCGGGCAGCCGCGCTGCGCGCGGTGTGCTCCTGCGGCTGGGCCGGCCCCGAACACCGCCTGGACTGGGAGACGATCGGCGACCAGGATCTGGCCGAGGCCGGGGACGACCAGGCGGACGCCTGCGACCGGGACTGGTACCAGCACACCGACCAGGTCGAAGCGACCACCGTCCCCCTCCCCGAGACCATCACCACGCTGCTGACCCAGCTGGAGGAAGAGATCGACAAGCTGACCAAGACCGCTCCGGTCGCCGGGGTACGGGCGGCACGCCGGCTGGAGGTCACCGCCGAGCGGGTCGGCTACTGGGCCGCCCGCGCCACCGCCAACGACCTCGACACCGAGCAGGCCGCCGCCCAACTCGGCCTCAACGAGGACGCCACCCGCAAGCTGATGGCACGCCTCGGACGGTGGAGCCCCTACCGCTGACCACGCTGACCCGGGCGAAGCGGGGCGGCCCGTCCGGACCGACGTGCGAAGGAAGACCCGGACGAGCTCCACCAACCAGCCTCCCAGGACAGTACGCCCGTACGTGGCGGCCACGCGGGTCCGGGAAGCGGGGTCCCGTCCCCGCGGCCTACAGGGCGCTCTCGTAGACGACGGTCGTGGTGGGGCAGTCCTCAGCGAGTCCGAGGAGGCCCCGGTCCGCGAAAGCGGACCGGGGCCTTCCGCATTTCTCAGAACAGCAGGTTGTACTGGCCGAAGCCGGTGCCGGCCTTGACCCGCGGGGTGTACGGCTTCGTGGTGACGCCGGTGCCCTGGTACAGCCAGAGGTTGCCGGACTTGTCCCGGGCCACCAGGTCGGCCTTGCCGTCGGACGTCAGGTCACCCGGCGCCACGATCGAGTTGTAGATCTGCCATCCGGTGCCCACCTGCTTCTTGGGCGCGAACGGCTTCGCCGCCACCCCGGTGCCCTCGTATAGCCACAGCTTGCCCGCCTTGTCCCGGGCCACCAGGTCGGCCTTGCCGTCAGCGGTCAGGTCGGTGCCGTCGACCAGCTGGTCATAGACCCCCCAGCCGCTGCCGACCCGCACCTTGCTCCCGAACGGCTTCGCGTCCACACCCGTGCCCGAGTACAGCCATAGACCGCCGGCCGCGTCCCTCGCAAGCAGATCCGCCTTCTTGTCACCGGTCACGTCGGAGACACCGGCCAGCGCGTCGTACACGTTCCACCCGGACCCGACCCGTATCCGGTCGTTGAAGGCCCTGCCGGTACCGGACATCCCGTAGAACCACAGCACTCCGCTCTTGTCCCGCGCCACCATGCCCGGACCGGTGCTCTGTACGGTCAACGCCCCCAGTCGGGTCAGCGCCGAGTACTGGTTCCAGTCGAACGTGATGGACATGTCCGTGACGACCGCGACACCCGGCTCCGCGCTGTGGACCCGAGCCTGGAGGTCCCACAGCCACTGTTCGGTGCCGCGGGCCATGAACCGGAAGCGCTCGATCACCGGGGTCGAGCTGGCGACCGCGAAGTCCGCGGACTTCTCCGGGTTGCCCGTGGGCTGGGTGTACACGTAGTAGAACGCGTCGTACCGCAGCCCCCATGCGGGCGCCGTCGCCTCGGCTTTCAGACGGTAGGTGATCGTGTAATCACCGGGCTGCTCGATGTCGCAGAGCACCGCACCGAACTCGCCACGCGTGTGGTAGCACTTGGCGCCCGGGGCGCCGCCCGCGTCGACGCCGTCGAGGGCGACCTTCAGCTCGCCATCATCCCAATGACGGAAGCCCGGCACCTGCGACGGGTACAGGCCCAGATGGCCCTTGTCCACCGCGTGCAGCTTCACCGTGTGCGTGACCACACCGCCGGCCGGCACGTCCGGCGTCGTCAGGGCGAAGGTGTTCTGCGCGACGTGTGCCTTGGTCTTCGCCGTGACGGTGGCGTGCGCCCGGCGCGGACCGATGGCCTTGGAGCCCGCGGTCTGCGCCTCCTTGATCCCTGAGGCGACGCTCGCGCCGCGCGGCACGTAGACGATCCCGTAGTAGGCCGTCACGCCGTCCGCCGCCTTGGTCGCCGCCTTTATCTCTGGGCTGCCCGGGTTGAGCCAGTCCTTCGCGTCACACAGGTACACGCCGGCGACCCCGGCCTTCGACACACAGCGCCCCGACAGAGTCGCGGAGAGCCCGACCGGCAGACCGCCACCGGACCAGCCGGCGTCCGTGAGCGGCTTCTTGCTGATCGCATAGACGAACGTGCCGTCCATCCGCCCGTCCTGCTCCCCGCTGCTGCTTCCCGGCGCCAGCTCGACCCGCTCCCCGCCCGGCATCAGCGTCTTGTCCTCGACCCGTTCGAAGTGGAATGTCGGGTCCCCGGCCGCTATGGCCTGTCCGGTAGCCGCGATACCGGCGGTGACCATCAGCGCAACCGCGACACCGGCACCCAAAAGCCTTCGCATCTTCCCCCCTAGCAAATTGATCAATCGGCGGAAGCTAGCACGCACCGTCGTCGGCTGATCAGATCGGGGGCCACCCTGGATCGCCTACACCCGGAAGGCCTCCGCATGGTCCGCCGACCAGGCATCGAAGGTGCGCGTCACGTGCCCGGTGAGCCGCGCGAGGCCGTCGGTGAGGTCGACGCGGCCCGCCACGACACCTGAGGCGACGCCACGGGACGCGGGGCCTCGAAGAGGCTCATGACGAGCTGGCGGTGAGCCCGGTACCGGCGTCGACGACGAGCTGCAACGCGCGCTGGTAGCCCATCCGCGTCACGGGTTGACCAGCGGGCAGGGGGCTGGGTGTTGAGCGGGATGTACCTCGATGCCGCCGTCGGCGTTCAGCAGGATGTGGCGGCCGGGGTAGGTGCGCTCAGCGGCAGCGATGTCGCGCTCGTCAAAGTCCCCTGTGAACAGCATTACGCCGCGGATGAGCTCGGTGCGCTGGACCCCGCTCGGCCAGCGGTGCAGGAAGGCATCGATGATCATGGGTTGGTCGGGGGAAGGAAGGTCCGCTCCGGTCACCTGTGGTCGGCCTCCGGCTCGGTGAACGTAGGCGGGGTTGCCTCGGACTGTGCGGCCTGCGGGGCGGATCCCGGGCGGCCGAGCAGGAGATCGGTGCGCAATTCCTCTACCAGCGCCTCCTCGTATGCGGGGCGGCCATGCCGGCGCATGGTGTGGTGAAGTTCCGGGTCCCAGGGTGTCGGCAGTAGGTGCGGCAGGTCGAGCTGGGCGGGCTCGAAGGGTGTGGGATGCAGCCCGTTCAGGTAGTCGGTGGCCGACATGCGCCAGACGGTGGCTTGGGGGACAACGCTGAGGACCGCGTGTACGTGCCGGATGCCCGCGGTGTCGAAGTCGGCGCGTACGGCGATGTTCCAGCCGCGGTGGGCGAGTTGCGCGATGGCGGCCAGTTCTGCAGAGGAGGGCGTGCCGACCGTACACAGCAGCCGCAACGCCTGATCAGGTGCGCGGGTGAGGGCTGCTGTGGCGATGGAGGGATTCTCGGTGATGAAGATCCAGCCCGGGCCACCGCTGGGCGGGCTCGGCCACACCGCGTTCTCGAGCGTCCACGACGGGAGGACGACGGGCTGGCCGTGGGGTACCTGCCAGCCGACAGGGTGGATGCCCAGGGTGAGCAGGCCTGTGGTCAGCGCATCGGGGGTGATCCCCAGCGCTTTCCAGGCGTCGCGACGGGACAGTCCCGCAGGGACTACGCCGCAGGCTGCCGCTTCGGCCAGGACCAGGCCGCCGAGGTCCGTGGCGTTGTCCAGTGAGTGCGGATCGCCGGTGGCGGTATGGGCCAGCAGACGCCGGTCGAGTTGCCCGGATTCGGGTAGACCGCCCAGCACTGTGGCGGCCGCCGTCAGGAGGCGGTGCGGTTCACGGTGGGCAGCGAGCCGGCTGACCCATCCACTGCGCTTGAGGAGCGCCCAGTGGTGTGGACCGGGACGGACACGGGCCGTGGCCGGAAGGGCGGCAAGGAGCCGGTCGCGCCCCTGCTGCAGGGAGACGAGGCGGGCTGTTTCGCGGGCCCGGGGGGGCGGGGTTTGGAGCGGAGAAGGGAAACCCCCCATGGGT
>NZ_JBHWMB010000067.1:6141-43611 GCF_042730015.1 Streptomyces sp. NPDC059957
GGGCTGTGGTGGGGGGGGGGGAAGGGAGCGGGTCACTCCCTTGTGGGGGGGAGATGGGGGGGGTTTTTTTGTGGCCCCTTTCGTCTGTCTTGCGCCGGAGCGGCCGGCCCACCGCGTGGGCTGCGACGACCCCGGCGGTCAACCCCGTGCCTCGGTTGCGCAGGCGCAGGGTGAGGTCGCCGAGATCGATGGTCCTGCTCTGTCCCGGGCGCAGGGACTTGGACCCGAGCAGGCCCAGGACGGCTGCCCGGGGAGCGGCTTCAGCCGGCGCGGTGATCCTTGTGGTGCCCTGGCACAGGGCGGGATCGCCGACCCGGTCCGCACGGCGGGCGAGCTGCTCCCACAGCCACAGCATGTTCCCGTCGAGGAAGGGCGCAAGGTCGGCCCCCTCGCACGCTCCTGTCGGGCACAGACCCTGCGTGCAGACGGTGTCGCCGTTCACGGCTGGGCCTGGCCGATACCGGCGGCAGGGGCGTGCCCGGTGGCCGCGACCAGGTCGTGGTCGTACACGTGCATCACCTGGAAGGAGACGACGGTGCCGTCCGGCGTTTTCTCTAGGTCGTAGACGTCGACGCCGTCCCATGCGCCGGGGGAGCCGTCCCAGTGGTGGCTGGTGCAGATCAGGTCCAGTCCGAGGCTGGCCACGTAGGCGGCGATCCCGTCGCGTCCCTTCTCGTCGATCTCACCGGGTACTTCGTCCAGCGCGGCGATGCGCGCCGCGTGGGAGGGCAGGGACCTGTAGGCGGCCGAGAGCGCGGCCAGCATCGGTGCCAGGACGATCAGCCGGCTCTCTCCCTGGGAGACGGTCACTCCGGGGTCTCCCCACCGCTCACGCGGCTGCCCGGTGCGGGTGATCATGTAGCGGATGTCGACCCAGTCGCGGATGTTGATGGCGTCTTTGAGTCGTTGGCCGCGCTCGATGTCGCTTCGGCGTTCATCGGTGGCGTCGTGGCTCCCCATCCGGAGCACTGCCTGCAGGGCCTGGCCGATGAGCTGCTGCTGTTCGGTGGTGCGGTCCGCGTCGGAGACCTTGCAGGCCAGCTGGTAGATCGTGGAGATGGCTGGTGAGAGGTCTTTGCGGACACGGATGTCGACCTGTACGCCGACACCGGATGAAGCGGAGGCGAGGGACATCTGTTCGTTGACCTCGTCGATCCAGTCCTCGAGTTCCACCCATGCGGTGCTGATGGCAGCGGGGATGCGGCCCAGTACGAACTTCTCGAGTGCTTCCGCGTCTGCCGCGTCGTACGCGCTCAAAGCCTGGTCGCGGCGGGCGCGGGCTTCTGCTGCGGCGGCCGGCGGGGACAGTCGGCGGCCTCCGAGGTGGAACTGGTGGCCCGGCATCGGTTCGGGGACGGGGCCACGGCCCAGCCGCCATCCGTCATCCGGTTCATCGCGCAGGTGGGCGCGCAAGTTGTCCGTGCACTCCTCCAGGCCGGCAGAGGCCTCGGGCACCTGCCGGAGTGCGGTCTGCAAGGAGGCCAGCCACTCGCCGGACAGGTCCTTGGCGTCTTGGTGCCAGCCGAGGGCTTCGCGCAGCCCCGCAACGGCCACGAGTTCCGCGACGTGCGTCAGAGCGTCCTCAGACGCCGGTTCCGCGGCCCGCAGGTCCTTGGTTGCCTGCTCGTGGCGTGAGCGGGCGCGCACGGCCGCTTCGACGGCCTTGGTGTATTCCTCGCGGCAGGCGGCGAGCTGCTCGGAGAGCTGCTGCAGCTCCAGTTTCGCTTTCTCGGCCTTCTGCTCGAGATCCACCTCATCAAGGCTGCAGCGCTGCCGGCACACCTCCAGCGCGGTATTGGCTGCGAGTAGGTCGCTGTGGCTGCCTTCGACCGCCGAACGGCTGGTGCGCACGATGTCCAGCGCCTCGGCCACCTTCTGAGCTGCCGCCTCGATGGCGGACAGGGCCGCGCGGACCGTGCGCATCCGCTCGGCGGCCCGGGACATGGCCTGCTGGCTGCGACGGGCAGTCTCGGCTTCCTCCTCGACCAGAGACTTCTCGTCGGGCAGTTCGTAGGAGACTGCCTGTCCTCTCCACCGGTCCAGGGCTGTCCGGTGGGCCGACTCCTGTTCGAGGGCTTTGCGGTCGGCCAGCGCGGCGTCGGTCCGGGCGGCCGCCGCGGCGGAGGCACTGTCGGCCCGCAGCGCCTCCGCACACGTCGTGTCCTCCATAAGCTGCTGGGGGAAGGCCCCGGACAGACGGCCGGATTCCCGCTCGAAGTCGGCCAGTGCCCGGGCGGCCTGCTCGTGCCGGGCTGCTGCACGCCGCTGGCGGTCGCAGTCGGCCTGTGCAGCGGCGGCTTCCCGCAGCACCGCCGCCCGCCTGGCCTCGAGCCCGATGTGAGAGGCGGCGGGCGGCCGGCTCACGGCCGCTTGAGACAGGCGGCCGAGCAGGGGACCGCACCGGTGGGTGCCGTCCGCGCCGATCACCAACGTCGCTGCCGTATCGCCGTCGCCACCGACGGCGCTGTCAAGCAGCGCGATCCGCTGCAGAACCTGGGTCGCGGTGCTCTCCAGGGGATGCCCGGCGAGCGCCGTCAGGACGGAGGCCAGCGATTGCTGCGGCGGCAGGAGCGGCCCCTGGGCCCGGACCTGCCAGCCGTCCTCGCTTTCCACGCCGGCCGGCGTCAGGGTCGCCCCGAGCAGACCTGCCGCTTCGAGTACCGCTTCGAGTACGTCACGGTTCCAGCCGGCCGGGCAAGCGGCTTCGTCCCATTCGACAGCTGCTGCGAAGGCGCGCTCCTCACCGCTCGGCGACGCGGACCACGAGGGGCGGGGGAACGGCAGCAGGCGTCCGGAACGCCAGGCCTGCGCCCGCTGTTCGTCTTCCTGAGCCTGCTTGCGCGCAAGCGTGGCCTGCTTCCTGTGATGTCCAGCCCGCGTACGGGCCCGGCCCGCGGCGTCCGCGGCCATCGAGGAGATCCGACGGGCCAGGCCGGCCACTTCGTGCACGACCGAAGCGGTCTCCGCGGCCTGTCTCCAGTCCTGCGCCGTCGAAGCGATCTCGGCGAGGTCCAGGCGCGGTGTGCGCGGACCGCTCGTGCAAGACCGCGCCCAGCTCTCCACCCCAGAGGAGAGGACCGCAACACACTGGTGCACCTTGTCCGTGTGGGTCGCGCACCGGGCCGTCGCGGCCTCGGCCAGTCGTGCCGCGTCCACCGCGGCTTCGCGGGCGGCGCGTGCCGCAGTCTCGCGGGCGGCGACGTCCTTGTAGGCGTGCAGCAGCACGTGGGCATCGGCGCTGCGCCGCCTGGAACGCTCGGCTCCCGCGCTGAGACTTTCCACTGACTGGTCCACCCCCACCGTGTGGGTGCAGACGGTGACCGTCGGAACCGGCTCGAAGTCCACCTTCCCGATGCGCAGCGCCCTCGACGGGTCCTGGCGGGTCACCGTGACGGGCACGTGCAGCGACACCGATACCCCGCCCTCGCCGCACTCCCGCTCGATCTCCTCCACCTGCGCCATCGCAGACGAAGCGAGCGCAAGGTGAGCAGCAGTGCGTTCCCGGGCCACCTGCCCACTCATCCGCAGGACATCGCAGTCCGCGTCGAACCTGCTGCGCGTGGCCTCCGCCTTCTCGCGGGCCCGGGTGACATCAGAGGAGGCGGCATCACGAGCCAGGGTTTCGGCCCGGCTGCGCGCGACCCGTTCCGCGGCCACCTGTGCGCTGAGCTCATCGGTCAGGCGGGCTCTGCCGTCCTCGGTGGCCTGGGCTTCTTCCTGCGCGGCTGACGCGTCCGCCCTCGCCTCTTGGAGGTTCTTCACTTCCTTACGGGCCGTCTCCGAGGCCAGCCTCAGGCGTCTGGCACATTCCTGGGTCCAGGCCGACGCCAGGTCCATGACCAGTCCGGTGGTCTTTTCGGCACGCGCATAGCGCAGCCGGGTGTCCTCGGTTGCTGCCAGCGCCTCTTCGCATACCCGCAGCACGTCGGCATCGACCGTCGGAAGAACCTGGCGGAGCTCGTTCTCGGCCTCGCGCGGGTTCAAGCCGGCCAGCAGCCCAGGGTTGCGGATCTTCCTGATCCGCTTGGCGAGCTGTTTCAGAGTGCTGGCAGTGGTACCGAAGACGGTTTGAGCGAGGTGGGCCACGTAGTCGTCGCCGTCCTTGAAGACCTGCCCGCCGTCGCCGGTGATGACGGCCGTGAACTCCTCGCGCGACAGCTCGCTCAGGTCTTCCCGACCATCCCCCGGCAGGACGGGGGTCCAGAACGGAACGACCTCCACGGCCGGGCTGCAGCCCTGGGCGTACTCCAGACGCACCCCGTAGTGCACCTCATCACTGCCCGCATCGGGCAGCGCCTCGGGCGCGGAGAACGTCAGCCAGAGGTAGCCGTTGCGCCGCCGCCCGCTGCTTCCGCCCTTCATCAACGACTCAAGACTGGTCGACCGGTTCCTTCCGGAACTCAGAGCCTGAGCGCGGGGGTTGAGCAGGTAGGGGCACAGGCCCTCCAGGAGAGTGGTCTTGCCGGTGCCGTTGGGGCCGCGCAGCAGCAGCCGCCCCGACGGGCAGGGCAGTAGCTCCCGGGTGTAGTGCCAGACGTTCTCCACCCCGCCCCCGCTCAGATGCCACCGCCACATCCAGCGTGCAGGCCTGTCAACCGTCATCGCGATGTCTCCTTGCGCAGAGGAACCGGTGTACCGAAGGGATCGGGTTCATCAGGCACGACAGTCCAGCGCGCCGAGGCCGGGGAGAGCCACCACCAGTCCTCGTAGCCGCAGCTCACACGCAGCAGATCCGCCGGCTCGAGCAACTCCCTGACATGATCACCAAGACGTTCCGGGGCGTTGCGGAACTCATCGGCCCAGCCAGGATGTTCACGGGCAAGCTCACCCAGATGACGTAGAACCTCCCCGGACCGGATGCCGCACCAGCCCTCGCCCGGAGCCAGCGCACCACCGCGCTCCCCGACCGACACCACAATGTCGATGAGCAGCAGAGCGGCATGAGGCACGGTCCCGCCGCGCCCGCGCCGGGGAAACGTGAACGCCCCCAGCTCCCTGTCGCTGGTGTACGCCTCGGCCGGCATGACGAACGCCGCGCCCTCCACACGCTGTTCCAGCCGCAGCCCGAAGGCCTTGGCCACAGCGGCCCCCTCCGACGCCAGCCGATTGCACAGCCACTGCTGCTCGTCTTCCGACAGGTCGCCGCTGTGGACCACTGCCTCGTCGGCGAGCATCCCGCACATCCGCGCAGACAGCCCTTCCGGCGCCTTTAGGCTCTCCAGCCACGAGAGCGGCTCCTTGCCGGGATCCGCAGCCCACTGCCCGAACTCGTCGACCGGCACATTGCGGGGCAGGACGTGCAGCAGCCTGGCATGGTGGACGCGCAGCAGGACCGGAGGATCCTCCTGCTCCAGCAGTGCCTCGATCCGACCCTCGCCGATCTCCTCCACGAGCCCCCGGGCCCGCAGCATCGACAGGGCCGTCACGAGCGCGCGCAGCTCGGTCGGTGACTGCAGCACAGGGATCCCGGCCTCGGCCGCCGCGTCCCGGGCCGCGGCCACCACCTGGCCCAGGCCCACCCGGGGCCTGGCCGACTCCAAAGCGGCTACCGTCAGCCAGTACCAGGAGCCCTCGTGCGAGCCGCCATCGGGAATCCGGCCCGCGGCGAAGGTGACCGGTTTGTACACCCGGACCAAGTCGGGCTCGACCGCCAGTGACCACCCCACCGCGTCCATGGTGCCGCGCAGGGCCGGCAGGTTGCGGTGCACCGCCTCGATCGCTTCGTCCTCACGTCCGCCCACCAGCCAGGTCTTCACCGCCAGCTGCCGGGCGAGGGCAGCTACTTCCTCACACTCCTCGTCATCCACGATCCCGGCGCCGCCCCTCATGACGCCACCTCCACCAGGACTGTGACCTCAGCAGCCGCAGCGGCGACCACGCCGGGCCCCCGCCGGCGCCCTGGAGCCGGCACCACTGCCGGGGGATGGAAGAGCACAGTGCGTCCGGGCAGCAGCACCGACCACCGGCGACCGTCCACACGGCCCGTCGTCGAGGCTTCCGCGGTGATCGTGCACCCCAGGCCACCAGCCCTGCCGACCCGGCAACCGGCGCTCTCGGGCGCCCGGGCCGCGGCCATGACCGCCTTCAACGCCAGCCTGCACGCGGCCTCCGACAGAAGTCCTTCGCGCGCAAGCACCTCCGCCACGGCCGCTTCCTGCTCCAGCGTGCGCTGCCTGCGCTGCTCAGCCGCTGTGGCCGCGGCCTCCTCCCGCGGCCTGCGCGCCCCGACGCGCCCCCTGGGCCTGCTCTGCCCCGTCTTCCTGAGCATGGCCATGGCCGGTACCCGCGGTCCCTCATGCCACGAGAGCACCTCACAGCTCTCGCCCTCAGCCACGGTGTGCAACTTCATCCACGGGTGATCCCCGAGCGACGCCCGCTCGACCGCCTTGCCGTAGCGCGGATGCTGGCAGCCCACTGCCAGCGCCAGCGCTTTCGCCCGCAACGTTCCTGGCCCCACCTGGCTCTGATGCCGACGCAGGTTCGTGTGCATCATCGGAATGGCCCTCACCAGGTCCAGCCCGAACCGCTCGGCCTGCCCGTAACCCGGCGAAAACCATCGCAGCAGCTGCTCCCAGTCGCCCGTGCGCAGGCCGCGAGCAGGGGCCAGGACCCCTCGCTCGACCAGGGCCCTTGCATGGGACTGGCCCTGCATCGCGGCCACGAGCTCCTCATAGCGGGGCCGTAGGCGCTTGAGGCGCTGATGTACCAGAGCGATACCTCTGTCGAGCTGCGCGACAACGTGGGTGGCGTAGTCGACCAGCAGGCTCTTCAGTTCCACGGTGCCGGCCGCATCCAGGTCGAAGCGGTGCGCGAGCTGGGCGAGCATGCCCGCTTGCCCCATCAGTGCGGCGTCGAGGTGGTCGTGCTCCACGAAGATGCCGCCGGCCAGCCGGGCCACGTCCTCAGCGTCCAGAGCGGATCCGCCGCCGATCCTGTCCAAGGCGTCACGGATGCGCTTCAGGCCGTCCAGGGTGATCTCCTTCTGGATCGCCCCCTCCGACGCCATCTGCGCGTACAGCCGCTGGACCTGACGCCCCCGTGGTGTGGAGCTGTACCGCCAGCGCGCCCCGCTGAGGTCCTGGTAATGCTCGATGTCCGAGTCGGGCCTGCCGCAAGCGGCCAGGTAGGTGTCGTCCAAGGCTCGCAGACGCACGGTTACCACGCTCAGCGGCAGGTCTACACCCTCCTCGGTGAGCTGGCAGGCGACCTCCCTCGGTGTCAGAGGATCCACAGACCGCTCGAGCACATCCATGATCGGCACGTACTCGCAGCGACGGGAGCTCAGCAGATAGCCGAAGGGCCTGGCGGGATCGCCCGCAGGAAGGGCGTGAGCGGCCCAGCCCTCGGCTACCCAGTCCTCTCCACCGTCCACCGAATTTTCTCCCTGCATGACAGCCTCTTTCTCTAATGACTGAAATGTCGCGATCAGGTTAGGGGTAGCCACTGACAATCGATCCACACCCACCTCAGACGGGAGCTTCGGCACTGGCAGACCCCGCCCACCGCATCGAAAAGGGACCCCACCAGGGCACCGCCTCCGCTACTACTGCAGCCACGAGTTCACGGCCGTTCGTCGCAACGTCTCTGCCGCCGAGCCGGAACTCAGGGCGCTGGTCGCACCTCAGGTGCTGTCGGTAGTGGGGGCGACGATATGGAGATGAACGTCGAAAATGCGCCTGATAGCCCGCGCATGGGCATCGATGGGCTGTGCGAGCAGATCAGGGGCGCCCTCGAGGGATGGGCACCCCGGCTACTCGGCGTCCACGTTCACCGAACAGTGTCTGGACCCGCAGAGGTGGCGCGGCTGGTGGACGCAGTCGCTGATGCCGCCGAGCTCACGGTGCTTTCCGGTGAGGCGCCGGTTGCACGCGCGGAACTACATGCGGCGGCGGCCAGGGCATCCCGAGTGACCACCCAGGGGCCGGCGGCGGACGCACGGGCTGAGCTGGCCGTCGTCCTCGCGGGCTGCCGCCGTGCGGCCGTCGCCCTCGGCGTTCCGGTCCCCGTCGCCTTCTGACATGCCGTGCGGAGGAGTGGGAACAGCCCCCCGAAAAACAGGCACGGCTGGGCGCAGTGCGCCGCTGCCGCGTGCGGTCCCCGCACGGCCGAATCGGCCGGATGGCACGCGCGCGCGATGCCGCCCGCCCGGTGTGCGTTCTCATTCATGCTGCGGTATGGCCGTCTCTTGGCATCTCTTTGACCTGTGGTGCTGCAGACCGAGGCTTTCGGTGATGGGTTGCTTCCGGTGCCAGAGGGCCTTGACCTGCGGGGCCGTAAGTTGGATGAGAGTCCCGCAGATGTATTGAGAAGCGTGGGGGGTGTCTGGGGCTCTGTCTGTGGGCGAGCGGAAAGGGGTGTGTCTGGCAGCAGTGTCAGGCCTGTCGCCCCGGTCTTCGGGCGTGTTCTTCAGGTTCGTTCTGCGTGGGGTAGGTCGGAGGTGGCGGGCGGCGTCGTTGAGGACTTCGAGGGTGAGTGTTTCTGTGCCGTCGAGGATGGCGAGCTGGGCGGCCATGTCAGCAGCTCAGAGTGAAACGCGGTGGGAAGCCTGCGAGCTGGAGCTGAGGGGGCGGCCGGCGCCGGTGCGTCGTCCGTCCGGGGGCGATGACCGCGAACGCCCAGTGCGTGCTTACGAGCCTTGGTGTACTGGAGTACCGGAGCAGGGCGAGGCCGAGGGGGCGGGGCGTTGGCCGGGAACAGCAGGGTGTTCATCGCCACGGCGAACCCGTTGGAACACCGGCTGCTGTTCGAGCGGTTCCTGTCCGAGCGGCGGACCTCGCTGCCCGACATCGACCTCGACGTGGAGTCGGCACGCCGGCTGGAGGTGTACGACCGGATCTTCGAGCGGTTCGGACCGGAGCGGGTCGCCGTCACCGGCATGCCCGAGACCTACCGCGGCCGCCAAGCCCTGCGCGACACCGGACTCGCCCTCGGCATCCGCCCCCAGACCGTGGACCGGATCGCCAAGAGCTTCCCCCACATCCGGGCCTGCGACATCCGCAGCGCCCTCGCCGAGCTCCCCGAACTCAAGGAGCTCGCCGCCGAGGCCGCCGAGTTCGGCCCGCTGTGGGAGCTTGCCGAAGGCCTGGACGCACTGCCGCGCGGCTACGCGATGCACCTGTGCGGCGTGATCATCTCCAACATCTCCCTGCTGGACCGGCTGCCGGTGCAGCCGACCCCCGGCGGCTATCCGATGCTCCAGGCGGACAAAGTCGACGTCGAGGACCTCGGCCTGGTGAAGCTGGATGTCCTGGGCGTGCGGATGCAGTCGGCGATGGCGCACGCCGTGGGGGAGATCCGCCGTACCACCGGCCGTCAGCTCGACCTCGACAGTCCCGACCACGTCGACCTCGGTGACGAGGCGACCTTCGAGCTGATCCGCAGCGGCAACGTGCTGGGCTGCTTCCAAATTGAGTCAAGTGGGCAGCAGGATTTGATCTCGCGTCTCCAGCCCCGGCACATGCAGGACGTCATCGCCGACATCAGCCTCTTCCGGCCGGGACCGGTGGCCGGGGGAATGCCCGCACGGTTCATCGCCGCACGTCACGGCATCGAGCAGCCCCACTACCCGCACCCGGACCTGGTGCCGATCATGGACGACACGTACGGGGTCGTCATCTGGCACGAGCAGATTATGCAGATCTTCTCCGCGATGACGGGCTGCGACCTCGCCGCCGGCGACGTCGCCCGCCGCGCCCTCGCCGACCCCGCACGCCTCCCCGGAGTCGAGGCGTGGTTCCGCGAAGCCTCGGGCTCCCACGGATACAGCGCGGCAGTGGTCGACGAGGTCTGGAACGTCGTCAAGGAGTTCGGGGCCTACGGATTCTGCAGAAGCCATGCGGTGGCGTTCGCGGTTCCGGCGGTGCAGTCGGCCTGGCTCAAGACGCACCATCCGGCCGCCTTCTACGCCGGCTTGTTCGAGCATGACCCGGGTATGTGGCCGATGCGCGTGCTGGCCTCGGACGCACGCCGCAACGGCGTGCCCGTGCTGCCCGTCGATGTGAACGCCTCCCGGCCCGAGCACAGCGTTGAGCGCACCGCCACGGGGTGGGGGGTGCGGCTCGCGCTGGCCACGGTGCGCGGGATCAGCGAGGCCGAGACCGCCCGGATCGCGGCCGGCCAGCCCATACCAGCCTCCAAGACCTGTGGCAGCGCGCCCGCCCCAGCCTGCCCCTGGCCCAGCGCCTCATCCAGATCGGTGCTCTTGGCCCCCTCCAAGGGGACGCGACCCGCCGCGATCTCCTGCTGCAGGCCACCGAGCTGCACCGCCACTTCCGCCAGCCCACCACCGACGGCCAGCTCCCGCTCGGCGAGGAACTCGTCACCGCGGGTGCCAGCGGGCTGCCCGAGATGACCCGCCGCGAGGCCCTGTCCGCTGAACTCGACGTGCTGTCCATCGATGTCACCCACCACCTCATGGACCACCACCACCGGCTCCTGCGCGAACTCGGCGCCACCGACGCCAAACACCTTCAGGCCCTCCACGCCGGGCAGCGCGTCCTCGTCGCGGGCGTCCGCGCCTCCACCCAGACCCCGCCCATCCCCAGCGGGAAACGCGTCATCTTCGTCACCCTCGAAGACGGCTCCGGCCTGGTCGACCTGGCGTTCTTCGAGGACTCCCACGACGCCTGCGCCCACACGATCTTCCAGTCCGGACTGCTCCTGGTCCGCGGCACCGTCGAGCGCCGCGGCAGCAGGCGCACCGTCGTCGGCGCGATGGCGTGGAACCTGGAAGACGTCGCCCTCGCCCGCCGCGACCACGGTCCGCAGGCAGCCCTCGACCTCCTCGGCCACACCACACCCGCACCCACCCCAGCCCAGAACACCGGCTCGCGCCACAGCCGCACCCTGCCCGACGGCACCGCAGGGGCTCGCCTTCACGCGTTCGCTGATCTC
Source organism: Streptomyces sp. NPDC059957 (assembly GCF_042730015.1). Taxonomy (NCBI): domain Bacteria; kingdom Bacillati; phylum Actinomycetota; class Actinomycetes; order Kitasatosporales; family Streptomycetaceae; genus Streptomyces; species Streptomyces sp. NPDC059957. Next base: position 17,035 of record NZ_JBHWMB010000067.1, read on the forward strand.
CAGACCGCGGGGACCAGGTCGGCGGATCTGCGACGTCTAGGGCACCGCAGTCCCGGGTCGGCGGGGTGATCGCGATGACCACCACAGACCGGAGCATCCTCCACATCCACCTGCACGGCCTCACCCTCGCCGACACCGACCGCTACGAACAGGTCCTCGCACTGCTGCGCGACATCACCCCGGCCGTACAGGCCCTGCCGCCCGATGCCGTCGCCATCGACATCACCGGCGCCCGCCGCTACTTCGACCAGAACACCGAAGGCCTCGCCCACCTCGTACGTCTACGCATCACTGCCCACACGGGACTCCACACCACGATCGGCACCGGCCCCAACCGCGCCCTGGCCGCGATGGCCGCCGCCGTCACCCCGCCCGGTGAACTGCGCACGATCCCCGACGATCCCGCCGCGATCCGTGCCTTCCTGCGGCCCCGCCCAGTAGGCCTGTGACGGGGCGTGAACACCGGCACGCGAAGACCCGTCATCATACGCCAGGGGAGATTATAGGTGGACCGTCAAACTGATCAGCGATCGAATCCCGCTGACGAATCGAGGTTAACTACGGATTGGGCAGAATAGGCTCACGAACTGTCCTTCTGACCTGGCTGTGTCTTCTTCAGGAGTGGCCGTACCCAGTCTGTGGCTGGCGGGCAACTCGCTCGGCAAGTCCCTGCAGGCCATGGCCCCTTGCATGGAGCCGGGTCGACGGGCTCGCCCCCCCGCGTGATGGTGCGGTCACACCAGTCGCAAACCACTGTCGCGTGGGCGCCCGCGTCCTCAAGGAGTTCGGCTGCGTCCTCTGCGACTTCGAGCCAGTTGGGTTCTGTGACCGCCACAGGTACGCCGTCTAGTAGAAGCTTGCTCTTCCAGAGACTCAGGCCAGTGACCGTCCGAATCGCACGGACCGCCTCAACCCTCCGGTCTCCTGCCTCTGTCAGCAGCACACGGAATCCTGGCTCTTCCATACACCCTCCCCGGCTATCCCAAGCTGTCCGGCAAGTGAACCATGGCAGTAGCGCCCTCGCCCCGGCGGGTGCTCCGCGCGGCCGATTGGGCAGTCAGCCCAAATGGGCATGCAACACCCGACATTGCAGTAGATTGAAATGCAGAATGGACCCTGCCCCGTCTCAGGCCAAGGCCCATCACTGCCGCCTATTCTATGCGCAGTAGATTAGAAGTTCTATGACTTCTACCTAGCTCCTCCAGTTTGGGAATATTGGCCACCGTACCTGACGGTACTTCCATCGCGAAGCACAATCATGGAAGATCTCTGGGGTGAGCCAAGGGCCGCCTGGGCATCCACATTCTTCATGTCCGTTGGGCTGGCGTAGGGAAATGTAGGGTGCGAGTGATAAATCCACATTCTGTCGGCACCCTCTCCCATGAATACAGCGTGGTCACCGCCCGAGTACAGGTAGTATTGCCCTCCACCACCGTTCTGCTTGGGGCCGAGCACGTAGACAAGCCCCCATTCGCGATTAGTGGCATTCGTTAGTGCGGCCATCTCTGCGGGCGACACGCGCCCAGAGACGGGAATTCCAGTACGGCCGGGATCCTTAATGATTCCTCGAAGAAGATATGCTGTTTCGCTTGCTTCTTGAGCTACACCGCCTCGTCCGAGAATCATGGTGGTGAATTTGGCGGCACCGGAGGCGCCGCGGCCGACGGGGCCAAGGGGGAGCCCCCCTGCGGCGCTTCCCACGCCATAGCCCGTATCGAACGCTGCACTGCTGGGGTTTACGCCCCACTCGTTGACCGCTTCCTTAGTGATTGCATCGCCGGCGCATTCAACTTCACCGAATAGCTTGAATCCCTGGCATGCGAAGGTCACCGTGTCGACGAGGCCCACTAGGATTCCTGAGCCGAAGTCACGATCGTTGCCGCGGGCCTGGTCCACCCATTTGCTTGTGCATTTGAATCGGTTGCAGGAGCTCTTGTAGTGCCCCTCGGGTGCCGGTGGAGCGCTGCCGCCCTGGGAGACCTTCGCAGGGCCTGGCGCGTGTCCGGGAGTAGTGTTTTCGTGGCCAGGTGTGGGCCTGGTGGGGCAGTCGACCTCCGCGCACATGCCGGTGGGGTCCGCTGTGGTGACAGGGTTGTTATTGGCATATCCGTAGCCGTTGAGCGACTGCGGAGAATCAGGCACCAACAGAGGGTCGACACTGATGAATTGGCCAGTGTAGGGGTCGTATTCGCGGGCTCCGATGTGGGTGAGTGCGGTGTTGGTGTCGGCGGACTTGCCGAGGAAGCGTTTGTCGTCCGGCCAGGTGCCTACGGTGTCGCCGCGGGGGGCGCCGAAGGGGGTGATGTAGCGCTTGCTGACGGTCTGCTCGTCGCCGCTGTCGATGGCGATGGAGGAGGTGCCGTGGTGGTCGCCGGCGAGGAAGGAGACCTTTGAGGTGCCCGTCTCGTTGCTGCGGACGGCTACTCGCTGGCCGCCGAGGGTGTAGTAGCGGTTGGCCCACTTCTTGGTGCCTTCGAGGTGGACCTCGGTGGCTCCGGCGTAGAGGACGGTTTCGCCGCCGGTGTTGCGGCGGATGAGGAGTTCGCCGTCAGCGTCGTACAGGTACGAAGTGGTGTTCGTTCCCTCCACAAGCTTGCTGAGCTTGTTCTCACCGTTCCAGGTCAGGGCCTGGCTGCCGGTGCTGGAGGGGGCGCGCAGGCGCTTGGTGGTGTTGCCGTTGTCGTCGTAGGTGTACTGGTCCGCGACGCCGGTGCAGGAGGCGCCGGTGGTGGTGGAGACGAGGGCGTGCTTGCGGGTGGTGTCGTAGCAGTAGGTGCGGTCGGTGGTGCTGGAGCTGGCGTGTGTGGTTTCCGACGCGCGCTGGCCGCCGGCGGTGTAGGTGTAGGACTTCCAGTAGGAGGCGGGGCCTCCGAGGCTGGCCGTCGTCGGGCCGGTGCTGGCGCAGTTGGCGGTCTTGGGGGTCCAGGCTTCGGTTATGCGGCGCTGGCCGTCGTAGGTGAAGCACTGGTAGTCGGCCGAGCTGGCACCGCTGACGGTCGCCGCGTCGAAGATCGACTTGATGTTGCCGGCGGCGTCATGGGTGTAGGTGGATTCCTGGACGAGGCCGTGGGTGGGCTCGTAGACGACGGTTTTCTTGAGGCGGCCCGTTCCTTCCTCGAAGGTGTTGGAGATGTCGACGTCCTTGACGCCGAGCGCTCCCGAGCGTGAGAGCTTCATCGTCTGGAGCTGGCCCAGCGGCGAGTAGTCGACGCTCTGGACGTATCCAGAGGTTCCGGAGAGGCCCTCCGGCAGGAAGTGGGTGTTGTAGTCGGTTTCGATGGTCTCCGAGGGGAGGCCGCCGGCGGCGGGCTCGGCTGTGGTGGAGACGGTGCCGTCTTCCCAGAGGTTCGTCTCGTACGCGGTGGTCGCCTTGATGGCGCCCGAGGTGACCAGCGGGTCGTCGGCGGGCAGCGTCAGCTCGGTTTTGCTGGGGCGGCCGAGGTAGTCGTACTCCGCGACTTTCTTGGTGTAGGCCTTGCCGGACGTGCCGCCGACGTAGCGGATCGCGGCGGTCGACGCACCCCTCAGAAGGGTGTCGTAGGTCCAGGCGGCCAGCTTGTTGGCATCCGTGCGGGAGGTCTGCCACTTGTCGGTCTTGCGCCCGTGCTCGTCGTAGGAGTACAGGAGCGTGGTGCCGCGGGCGTCGTCCGTGCTGGAGACCTGATCCAAGGACGTGTAGTGCGTGGTGGTCGTGCCGCTGTCGGGGTCGGTGGCAGTGCGCTGACGACCGTAGATGTCGTAGGTGTACGACCACTTGGAGCCGTCCGGCCCGGTCACGGTGGCGGGTTTGCCGTCACGGGTGTGCGTGTACTTCACGCTGGTGTAGGCCGTGCCGAGGGTGGCGCCGTACGCGGCGTCGTTGGGCTGCTCGCCCGCGTAGGTGCGGGTTTCCGTCGTCCGTCCCAGCGCATCGGTGATCGTACGAGAAGCCGTGCCTCCATCGGGTGCGGAGGTGGCTACGGAGTCGCCGGTGTAGCTGGTGGTCGTGGACCACTTCTCGACGTCGTTGACCAACAGCTCTGAGGTTGTGGGCCGGCCCGCACCGTCGAAGGTGGTCTTGGTCTGCGGGAAGGGCCCTCCGGCGACGACTGCAACGTAGGTGCCGTCCGGTACAACGGAGGAGCCGTCCGGCTTCTTCCTATCGTCCCAGACGTCGGCGTATGTGTCGGCGGCCAGACCCCGGGAGTCATAGCGGGTGTCGGTGAGGATCCGCCCGCCGTTGGGTGAGGTGACCTGGGTCTGCAGGGGGCGCAGGAGCGAGTCGGCGACGGAGAAGACCGGGGTCCGGTAGGTGGTGTTGTCGTGCTTGAGCTGGGTGACAGAGGTCCAGGGTGAGGATCCGCGCTTGAAGGAGTACCCGTACTTGATGTTCGGGCCCAGACTGCCTTCCTGGTTGCGGTTGTCGAGCCAGGTGCCGGTGATGCGGCCGAGCGCGTCGTAGGCACTGCTGGTGATCTTCGAGGCGGGGGACACGGTTTTGATCAGCGCACCGCGGGCGGGGTCGAAGTAGGTGTACGTGTGGTGGGTCTGGCCGTTGGAGTCCAGCTTGGGCTTGGCGCTGACGGCGGCGGTGAGGGGGCCGACGGTGGCCGGGGTGTAGGCAGTGGTGGCGGTGTTCCCGGCCGCGTCGGTGGTGCTCAGGGGCCGACCGAGGACGTCGTACGTGGTGCTGGAGAGCTTTTGCCAGCCGTCCGTTTCGGACGGGGTGCGCGGGTTGGTGCTGGTGGCGGCCGGGTAGGCCTTAGCCCGGCCGGTCCAGGTCACCAGGCCCTTGTTCGGGACGAGCCCGTCCTTCCATCCGGTCACCGTGGTGTCGTCGTAGACGGTTGCGGTGTCGGAGATGACATCGCCGCGGCTGGTGAGCGAGCTGGGCAGGGTCAGCTTGTCATCGGTGAGGTCGTTGCCGTCGGTATCGGTGCATGCCTGGGCAACGGTCCGGGTGCGGGAGACCAGGTTGGTCAGGCCGGCCGTCAGATTGCGGGCGTACCAGGTGTTGGTGCAGGTCTCGTCGCCGGGCTTGGAGGTGTCGCCCAAGGCGTTGACGCGCGCGATCATGCCGTAGTCGTCGTAGACGTAGTCGGTCTGGGTCCGGCGGAAGTCGGCGGAGGTGGTGAGGTAGGCGTAGGTGGTTGCGCGCGAGGTACGGACCCGTGAGGCGGTGATGGTCTTGTCGACCGGTTTGCCTGGACTATCAGTCTTTTGGACGGTCTGCGTGGCTGTGTTCTTGTACCCCGGGTAGTTCAGGGAGGATGAGAGGACGGCTGCCCCGTTGTAGGTGACCGACTGGCGCTGGAAGCCGGCCAGCTGGTCGTAGTCGGTGGTGTCCGAGATGGCGATGGAGCCGGTGCCGTCGATGTCGATGACGGGCACCTTGTTGGTGCGGGTGACGTTCGGGTCGGCTGTCTTGTCGCCGTACATGCCCTGCATGTACACGTTGGTGGTCTTGGACCGGTTGGAGTCGACGCCGACGTAGGTGGTGACCCGGCCGTAGCCACGCCAGCTGGACCAGGTGCGGTCCTCCTCCTTGGTCATGGGGTCGTCGTTGTAGCGCCAGCCTGGCTTCTCGTACTCGTACGAGGTGGACACGGTGGCGGCGGTGACGGCGTCCGTGGTGGTGACGTTGGTGACGCGGTACTTGTGGAACCAGCCCAGCTTTGTTTCGCCGCCGTTGGGCTTCCACTTCACCGGGTAGCAGGGGCGTGTGGCGTCGTCGTTATCGTCTTCAGCGGTCGGCATCTTGGTGCCGACCGCACACTGCGGGTCGGACAAGGTGACTCTGGTCGTCGCCCCCGTCTCAGAGGTGATGGTCTCGATGCGGGGGCGGATGAACGCCAGAACGTCGTCGCGCGGCACGTCGACCCGGTTGGGCAGGTTCCGGTATCCGAAGTCGACCGGGTCCAGCTTGAGGTCGGTGCCGTTCTTACCGGTGCGGACGATCGACTTGAGGGCCAGGATCTTCTCGCTCGGAGCGTTGAGACTGACCGGTGGCCTGTACGCCGAGTCAAGGACATAGCTGTCGACGTCGGTGAACGCATCAGGCTCGAGCGCGGTGGACCACACCTGGGTGCTGATGTTGCTCAGGCGCTTGCGGGTGAAGAAGGAAGGCCCCGTGGCGCGGCAGTCTGTCGCTGTGCTGGCGCAGATGGTGTCGAAGGGTACGTCGGGCCAGTTGTCGGCGGTGTCCTCGGTGAGCGAGGAGCAGTCGGAGTCGCAGCGCTCCGCATAGGTGAACGCGACCCGGCCGGAGGCTATGCCGGTGAAGAGCGCGTCGGCCCGCTGCCCGTACTTGATCTCCTTCAGGTAGCCGCCACGCGTGTAGGAGCCCAGCGTCGTCTTGTCGCCGTTCTTCGCGTAGTAGTTGCCCTCCTTGGTGTACCAGTACGTGGAGGCGTTGCCCTGTAGGTCCTGGACCAGGTCGAGGTTCCAGCGCCAGGCCTGCTGAAGGGAACGTCCGGAGAAGCTGGTGCTCTTCGCGTAGCCGGGCTCGCCGTCGTCGTCGCCGAAGACGGGAGTGGTCCAGACCGAGTTGGTCTCGGTGCCCGCGGGCGCACCGGGGAGCTTGTTCAGACCGAAGATGTAGGTGACGCCACTGCCGGTGACCACCGTCCAGTACTCACCGTCGTCATCGGTGCTGCCGGCGCCCCGCCCCCGTGTGACCTTCGTGCCGTCGTCGTTCTTCAGGCGCCAGGTGTCGACTTCCTTGTCCGAAGAGTCTTTGACCAGTTCGTTGGCCTTGCCGTTCAGGACGAGGGAGGCGTTGTCGTACTTCCAGCACAGGTCGTACTTGCCTGCCTGGGAGTCGTCCTCGCACGAGCCGTACTTGCGCTCGATGTAGGAGGAGGTCAGGTCGAAGCCCTCACCGACCTGGGTACCCTGATTGTTGGTGTTCGCGGTGCGGCCGTCGAGGGACCCCGTGTCGTACGACAGCGACAGCGCCGGCACAGGTCCCGCAGCCGCGGGCGGCACCGTGATCGGGTAGGACCAGGCGAACGATCCCGATGACCCGCCGGCCTCCCAGGTGGAAGAACTGGCCAGCGGCGTGGCCTTGTAATCGCCGCCGCCCGACGGGGACGCGAGGGTCGTGGCCATCACCGCGAGCACCGTGGGTGCGGCCGAGGCAGCACCCAGCGAGGGCGGACTCAGGGATTCGTCTTGACCCCGGACCAGGACGCTGCCCGTGGGGGCAGGCTTGGAGCCGGCCACGGTGACGGTGGCGGACAGCTCATGGCTGGCGAGGTTGTTGCTGGACGCCAGGGGTGTGGTTGTGCGGCACTCCGGCTTCTCCGGAGTGGTCAACGCGCAGGCGGGCATGACGACAAGGCCCAGGCGGGTGGACCAGGAGCCGCCGATGGCTGCTGCGAAGGAGTCGTAGTTCACTGCGACCCGTGCGTTGCCGGGTGTGGCGGCGGTGGCGGTGAGCAGCACACCGGTGATGCCTGCCTTGCGGGCGGCCTGCTGGTCCAGGACCCGCACCGTGGCCTGCCCGGAGGCGGCGGCGCCCGGGCGGGCGGTCGTGCCCGGAGAGCGGAGGGTCACCAGTGAGCCACGGGGCGGGGCGTTGTTCACGTCGCCCGTGAGGGTGGTGGCCTTGGGCCAGGTGTTCTTCGGGTTGGCCTTGGCACGCTCGGCCTGGGCCTTGTCCTCGGCCTTGAGTTTGGCGATCAGGTCGGCGGAGGCCATCGTGGCGACCGGCACCGAGGTCACCTTGGCAGGCCGGTGCTGGGGGCTCGATGGGCGGCCAGGTGCTTCTGCGGCGCTGGCGAGGGGTGCGATCGCGCCGGACACGGATATGGCCAGGGCGAGGACTCCGATGATCGGTGTTCTCGCCAACGGACTTCTTTTGAACACAAAAGCTCCAGAGCGGATGAGCCGCGGGGTAGTGGTGCGTGTGACTGGTGATGGGCACACGGGGTAGAAGGGGCCGGCGGGCCGGGGCCGCGTTCTGCGGCCCCGGCCGCTAAGCGCGGGCCCTGGCTGCCCTCAAGAGGGCAGCTGTGTCTGGACTAGGTGAAGTCCAGCACCTGTGTGGCGTTGTGCATGGCTCCGGACCACAGGCGTACGTCGTTGATCTGCCCAGGCAGGTAGTTGCCCCAGGTGATCGTTCCATCCGGCTTCTTCACGAGGCCCTTGCCGACCGCGAAGGTCGTGCTGTCGGAAGCGGTGGGGTGGTAGTCATCCTGATCAGCGACGTAATTGCCGTCGATGTACAGTTTCAGCCGGTCTTCCTGAGCGTTATGGACAAGCGTGACCTGCACAGATGTGTCGAGCTTCGCCTGAACCGGGGCCATCCTCCAGGTGCCGCTGCCGTCGGGATTGAGGCGGCCGAAGTACCAGTAGCCTTCTACGGAGACCTTTTCAGGAGCACTGGGGTCGTCGGGATCGGGGGTGGTCCTGTGGGAGTCCTTCTTGAACCACAGACCCCAGGCCGCCCCGTTGCCGGCGCGCTGTCCCAGGACCTGTGCGATGTACTTGTCTTCCTTGGCGGCGATCTCTGCCGTGTCGAGCTGGACTTCGGCGGTTGCGGTGAACGATCCCAGTTCGTCGACGAGCGGTCCTGCTGCGTATCCGTCGCCGGTGGTCCCGTTGAGCAGCAGCTTTCCGCCTGCGATGGTCGCCCCTGACGACAGGTTCAGGTCTCGGTTGTAGCCGGAGGTGTCCGTCAGGACGCTTCCGGAGGCGGTGTCGGGGTTCCAGCGGGCCGAGAGTTCGACCATGTTCCTGCCGGTGGTCTTGTCGTGCATCTGTATGTCTGCCCGCAGTGAGTCCGGGCTCAGGGCGGACTGCCAGACGGTCACCTCGTCGATGAGGCCGGGGAAGTCGTTGACCCAGGCGTCACGGTACTTGTTGCGTCCGATGGTCAGCGGGCCCTTCGCCGCCACGGGTGTGAAGGTGGATGGCAGGTCGAGTCCGCCCTGGAAGTTGCCGTTGATGTACAGCCGAAGCCGCTTGGTCGGGGTGTCGTTGTCGTTGTCGGCGTCGTTGTCGTACTCGACGGCTACGTGGGTCCAGACCTTGGGCACGGTCTTCGTGGTGGCGTTCACGACGTATTTGGTGGTGCTGGCACTGGAGTCGTCGGTGGTGGGCAGCGAGACCGACCAGGTTCCACCCGCCTTGTGGGTGATCGCGACCGCGCTCATGTAGTTGCCGGCTATGCCCGCCATGGAGAAAGTGGTGTCGACCCGGTCAGGGCGTACCCAGCCCGCGATGGTGAAGGGCTTCTGGGTGTCGATCACGGATCCGGAGGTCGCCGCGTAGTCGTCGACGCCGTCGAGGCGCAGTGCCGTGTCCTCGCGGTTGATTTCGGTGAGCCAGCCGCGGCGACCGTCCGAGGGGCGGGTGGCGCCGTTGCGCAGGTCAGCCGGATCGGGTGAGTCGTCGTTGGTCGCGGTGTCCTTGGCATCGTCACCGGACATGTCGTAGAAGTTCCAGTGCGCTACCGGGTGGGGATCCTCGCCGACGGCGAACCGGAACTGTGCAGTCAGACCCTTGCGCCCGCCGGCCACATCGTCCAGGCCCCTGACGTAGAGCACGTTCAGTCCTGGATAGCGTGGGGCAACCTTGACGAGCGAACCAGCTGCCGCCGACGCCGGGAGCCATTTCGTGTCCCCGGTGACCCTGTACTCGTACCCGACGACCTTGGAGTCCTCGCCCACGGCCGGACGGAAGGTGAATGTACCCTTCTTTCCCGGCATTTCCACAGCAGTACAGCTGCTTGAGTCGCACTTGCTGTAGGGACCGTCGGACGAAATCCGTGGCTCCTTGGGAGCTGAGGCATCCAGTTTGAAGTAGCAGGTGACGTAGTCGCTTCCCGCGGTCGCCGCGTTGGGGGCGAAGGATCTGGTCCAGGTGAGGACGCGGTACGTCTTGCCGTCCTGCAGGGTCGGCATCAGTTCCGGTTCGGCTCGGACGGAGGCGTTGGCCCCGTAGTAACTGTTGTTGGGGCTGTCGATGAACGGGCCGGAGTTGACCTTGACCCAGTTCGCGCCGTCCTGCCTCTGGATGAGGAAGGCCACGCGCAGCCGGGCCTCCAGCTCGCCACCCGGATAGACCTCGGTCGTGGCGCGCAGCTCGGGCTCATCTTTCGAGATGGTCGTCGCTTCGGCGAGGTTCTTCTCGCAAGGGGTTCCATCGATGGTCTGGCCGGTGGGGGCGGCCGGGTTGCCGATGAAGTCCACGGTGAGTGCCGCGTCGTTGCGGAATCGCTTCCAGGCGCTTGTGTCGCCCTCGTTCTCGGCCCGCAGTTGCAGAGTCAGCGGCTCGCCGCCGGTTGCCCAGGCCTGGACCGTGGGAGTCAGGTTTTCCTCGGGTTCATCGGGATTGTCATTGAACTCGATCGGAGCAGCCGGCGAGTTCGGATCACACTCCGATCCGCGACCTGCAGACACATAACGGTCACCCATCAGGTCCAGGTATTTGGGCTGGTTTCCCCAGGTCGTCGACTTGGTGAAGGCACCCGCTGTACGCACGAGCCACACGTTGCGCGGTTCACACTGGAAGGCCCACGGCTCCGTAACGGTGAACGTCGCGTCCAGGACCCTCTTGCCGCGCAGGTTGTCCGGTGTGAACTGGAAGTAGAGCCGCTGCACGTCCCCCGAACCCGTACCGCAGGGGTAGCCGTGCCACCACCCGCATTGACCCACGCCCTGGCCCATATTGTCGTCGGCGTTATCCCAGTTAAGCTTCGAGTACCCGTTGTCGCGCACCTGAAGCCGCTCCACGGATCCGTCCGCGTTGACCTCCGGGTCGATGTACAGAGGGAAGGCTGAGGGATCGGTCTGGGCCATGAGCGCGGCGTCCGGGACGACCGTGAGACTGGTGGCGTCGACGTTCAGGCCTAGGGGCGCCGTCTGATCGCCGAGGCCGGGACCATCGAACGGTGACTCTTCGCCCACCTCGGCCGCGGTGCTCTGTTCGTCGGTCGTCACCGCGGCGACGGTGTCCATGACGGTGGAGGCTGACTTGGCCGCCGGCTGAGCAGGCGCGCTTTCCGGGCCGCTCGAGTCCCACATCAGTGCCGGCGGCGCCGTGAAGACCGTCTGGCCGTCGCTGTTCCAGGCTGTGAGGCCGCTTTCCTTGGACCCGGAGACCTCCAGCCCGTTGGCCTTGAGCGCGAACTTGACTTCCTTCAGTGCCGGGCTCGCTGCGGCCTGGGGGGTCTTGACGACGAGTACCTCGCGGAACCCCTCCACCGTGGCCGTCATGCGGAGGTCGACGCCCGGCAGTACCTCCGGGTAGGTGGCACTGTCTCCCTCGAGCGTCGGCTTGGGCAGGGGCTTGGCCCAGCCCAGCGCGAGGGTGCGGCCCTCCCGCTCGATCTCCACCAGGTCTGATGCGGCACCGCCGCCCGAGAAGCTCAGACCGACGATGGCAGCTTTCGGCCCCACCGTTCCGTCCGGCCGGGTCACCAGCGTCGCGTCAGGCTTTACCCAGGCACCATCTGCACTCTTCACCCGCACAGGCACGGCGGACTGGACGAGACGGAACGATGCCCCGTCGGGGTTCGCGTAAGTGGTGGTGAACTCCGAACGTTCACCTACGAGTTCCACACGTTGGCCGCTCTCGGCGGCCTCTTTCAGTGCTTGCTGCCCTTCAGGCAGCGGCGCCTCCGGTGTGGTTGTCGACGTGCCGGCGCCGTATGCCGGTGAAACCCCGACGAGTAGAGCCACACCGATCGCGGCACTCAGAGCACGGCGAAGCCGTCTCCCTTGTCTTACTGACACTTGCCCACCCGAGAAGAAGGGTGAGGGCCTCCCCGGCCCCCACGGCGACGGCAACTTGTGCGCCGCTCGGCAGAGGTTAAGCATCAGGTAAAGGGGTGATCAATACCGACCTGACGAGCCGTTGATCACGTTAATCGAAATTTGCATGCCCAAATCAACATTAAGTTGCCGTAAACCCTATTGTGCCCAATGTGGGCATATCGGTGGAACTCTCCTTGGTCGGGTCGACAACTTCAGGCCAGCTGTCACAGTTCGCTGACCTGGTAAATGTCTCGCCGGGCGAGAGGGGGGAAGGTGTTGACATCTAAAGGCTGTTGATGATTGGGGGGCGTAACCTCAAGCTTTTCCGGATGCAAATTAGGCGGCGAGCCCAATTGGGTCGTCAGAGCTATCTGATCAGGTTGATGCTGGCCAGGTTCTTTGACTCGATCACAGCAAGTTGGTGACCGCTGGCTGGTGAACGAAGACAGCGCCGACCTGCCACCGCCCTGTGGTGCCAGCTCACCGCGCGCGGCCGGCAACGCGAATACCGGAGGATCTCCCACACCTCGTCCAGGACCGCGGTTGTGTAACCGCGGGCGCCCGGCTCGCGCCGGAACCACGCCTCCGCCCGCGGCAGCCGATTCGGGTTGGTGAGTGCGCGTCGGGCGACCTCTCCGAGCGCGCGGTTGCGGCTGGTCAGGGTGCTGAGCAGGCCTCTGCTGACCGGGGGCAGGGCCACCAGGCAGCCGCTGGCGGACTGGGTGGTACGGTCCGCTCCTGCGATCAAGTGCACACGGACGTGAGCAGGGTGAATCCCCGCGTCCGGTCAGACTGTCTCAACCCGGGGGCCCCTATGCCGTACCGCCGCACGTCCCGGCGACTTGTCTCTCTCGCCGTCCTCACTGCTCTCGCGGCGGCCGGGGGCCCGGTGGCCGTTCCCGCGGCCGCGGCGCCGGGGCATGCTGCCCCGGCTGACGCCGCGTCGGTACTGCCGAGGGTTCCCACGGACGAGCGGATTGTGAGCGGGGGCCCGGGGGGCTTTCTGACCCGGTCGAATAGCGGCGACGGGGTGCACGATCTTACGTGGACGCGTTACTCCGACGGCTCCGTCACGCGGATGAATTTCCTGTCGACCTCCGACGAGGAGGTCGGGACCATGTCCGACACGGTGGTTGAGTACAGCCGACCCGTGCGGTTGCATCACATGGACACCGGGACCACCACCGAGGTGGACGTGCTCGGGATGGGCTACGGCTACCTCGGCGCCGTCGGCACGACACTCATCGCCTACGGGCCCAGGCCCGGGGACACCCCGCTGATCCACCTGCTCAGCGACCCCCGGAAGGGGATGACGGACCAGGCGTTCAGCGGTCTGCCCCGGGGCATCGTGTCCGGGAGCCTCAGGATCGCCGCGTACGCCAACGGAGCCTTCGTCCTCGAGTACGCCACCGGCGACAAGGAAGACCCGATCCTCCACCAGGCCGTCGTCGACGTCGCCTCGGCGCGCATCGTGAACACCTACCGGGTGTGGCGCTCGTGGGGGGATGTGGCTCTCTCGGGTACGCACGTCGCGTGGATCGGTGGGGCCAATGATGTGGACGGCACCGTCGTCCGTATCGCGAAGCGTGGTTCCTCGAGCGTGTCTGTGACCAAGCTCGGGCAGATGGGTGACCGTCCGTTGCTCGGCCTGCTGGGCGGCTGGTGGCTCGCCGCCCCGCAACGGAACGACCCGTCCGACGACCACGCCCTGTATGCCCGCCCTCTGGGCGGGGGCGCGCCGCGCAAGGTGATGGACTCCGTCGCCTCCTATACCCCGGGTCTGGCTCCGGGAGGTGCCTTGCTGGTCAAGGGAGGTACGGTCGCCCACGGTGACGGGCTCTACCGCATCACCCTGGGCTCCGACGGGCTCCCGCACGCCGAGATCGTCGCCACGATGAAGCCGCCCACTGCGGTGACCCTCGTGCGCGAGGAGATACCCACCACCATCGACCTCTCCCGCACCCCCTCGGTCAGCCTGAACTGGAAGCTGTCACGCGACAACGTCCGCACGGAGTTCATCCTGCACAACGTGAGTACCGGCGAGCGCGGCTACTACCACGACGAGGACATCCTCCAGCCCGAGAAAACGGCGAGCGGCTTCTTCGAACTCCACTGGGACGGACTCCTCAACGGCATGCACATGCCGGCCCCCAACGGTGAATACGAATGGACGCTCACCGCCAGGCCCCGCGACGGAATCGGCCGTACCCTCGTCGTGAACGGCCAGTTCACCGTCTCCCGGGACGCGGCACCGCACGACCTGACCGACGACGGCACGCCCGACCTCCTCACCCGCACCGATGACGGGCACCTCATCAGCCAGAACACCCTCTACATCAACGGCGTGATATCCAGTTCGTCGCCTTACGAGACGGACCTTGGCAGCTTCTGGGGGAAGTACACGGCGCTCGTGGCCGCGGGGAACGCCGGCGGCTCCCGGCACGCGGACCTCCTGGCCCGTGACGGGGAGGGCGTGCTGTGGCTCTACACCGGGAAGGGCGACGGCAAGCTCTCCGCCCGGAGCAAGGTCGGGGGCGGCTGGAACACGTACGACGAGCTGACGGCGGGCGGCGATGTGACCGGCGATGGCAAGGCGGACCTCCTGGCCCGTGACAAGGCCGGCGTGCTGTGGCTGTACCGGGGCACCGGCGTGGCTGAGGCCCCGTACGCGACCCGCAAGCGGATCGGCTCCGGCTGGAGCCAGTACGACGCCCTGGTCTCGGCGGGCAACATCGCCGGCGGCGCGGCGGGCGACCTCCTCGCACGTGACAAGGCCGGCGTGCTGTGGCTGTACCGAGGACGCGGTGACGGAACGTTTGGCACCCGCGCGCGTATCGGGTCGGGCTGGGACCGGTACAAGGACCTGGTGGCCTGGGGCGACGCCAACAGGGACGGTACCCCCGACCTCTACGCACGCGACAAGGCGGGCAACAGCTGGCTCTACCAGGGCACGGGGGACGCCGAAGCACCCTTCCGCAGCCGCAAAGCCGTAGCCCCGACCTTCAACTACGACCTGCAGAAGTACACCGAAATCCTGTGACACCAGGCAGGCCCGGAAAGGCCTTAAAGGGACGACGTGCTGCGCCGCAGCTTGTTCCGGGCGTACTCCCCGCGCGTAAACAGGCAGCGGCGAACAGCTATCAGCTCTGGTCGGAGGCGATCTACTGTGGGGCTCGTGGGCTGGTGTCTACGATCGGGGGTATGGCCTCAGAGCGGGAAGTTCGGTTCCGGTCCCTGGACGGTACGGCGCTTGCGGGAACGGTGACGGTGCCGCAGGGGACGGCGACGTCTGGGTTGGTGGTGCTGGTGCACGGCGCCGGTGTGACCCGGGAGGAGGGCGGGTTCTTCGCCCGGCTCGCCGCAGGGCTGGCGGCGGCCGGGCTGGTGTCGCTGCGGTTCGACCTGCGGGCGCACGGTGCGAGCGGCGGCAGGCCGGCGGACATCACGATGGCCGGCGTGGCTAACGACATCCGTGCGGCCGCTGACCAGCTGCGCGAGCAGACGGGTCTTGACGGGCCTATGCATGTGATTGCGGCGTCGTTTTCCGGGGGCGCCGCCGCCCTGTACTCGGGGTCGCGGCGGCGGGAGGTTGATCGGCTGGTGCTGCTGAATCCGCGTCTGGACTACCGGGACCGCTACGTCGACAGCCGTCCGTACTTCGATGGCGACTACATCACCGCCACCGCCGCCCGGGACCTGGACGAGCGCGGCTTTACGGAGAAGTCGCCGTTCGAACTCGGGCGCGCCCTGCACAACGAGGTGTTCTACCTGGACCCCGAGGTCTACCTCCGTGCGGTGCACGCTCCGGTGCTGTTGGTGCACGGCACGAAGGACACCTTCGTGCCGGTGGAGTCCTCCCGCCGCTACCTGCCGCTCTTCGCCGGTCCGGCGGAGTTGCTGGAGTTGGACGGTGCGCAGCACGGGTTCGCTGTCCACGAGGATCCCGGCTATGCCAATCCGCAGACCCAGCTTTGGCAGGCGCAGGTCATCGACCGCGTGACGGGCTTCTTGACCGTTTAGGCGGTCAGGGTGGTGAGGGCTTGGCGTAGTTCGCGGACGGCGGGGCGCCGGGCGTGGGGGCGCAGCTGTGCGGCGGTGCGGCGCAGTTCGCCGAGGGCCTGGCCGAAGCCGGGGGTGGCGGCGAGGCGCAGCGCGGTGAGGCCGGTGGCGGCGGCCTGGTCGATCTCGCCTGCGGCGGCCAGTGCGCCGGAGAGGTGCGCGGTGAAGAACGCCCGGTCCCTGGGGGCGAACACTCCGCGGGCGAGGTGCTGCTGCAGGAGGTCGGCGGCGCGGGTGGGTTGGCCTGCTTCGCGGTGGCTGATGGCGCTCTGGGCCATCAGCCGGTCGAGGGTGTATCCGGCGCACAGGGGCCCGGTGCAGGAGGCGGGTTCGACGGGGCCGGCTTGGTCGAGGGCGTGGTGGGCGTCGTCCAGGGTGCGGTTGACGGCATCGGCGGGGGCGCCGGTCAGGGCGAGGGCGCGGGCTTCTTGCTGGAGGGCTTCGGCCCGCGCCCTAGGCGGCAGGGTCCAGGGTCCGCGGGCGGCGGCCTGGGCGAGGTCGAGCATCCGTGTGGGGTCGTGCCGGTCGGTGGCCTGGGCTTTGCGCAGCAGGACGTAGGCGTGCATCGGGCCGTCGCCTGTGAGGGTGGCCCACTCCGCGGCCCGGTCGTGGAAGAAGACCGTGAGATGCGCGGGGGAGCCGGCGTCGCGGTGGAGCCACGCGGTGAACTCGGCGGCCCGCGCGCCGACCGTGAGGAGTTCGCGGCGTACGGGGGTGGTGGCGTCGCGGGCGAGGGTGTCGATGATGGCGAGGAGTTCCATCGCGGCCGGCAGGACTTGGCGGGGGCCGGTGCTGCTGTCGGCGCGCGCGATGTCGTCGAGAGCCGTCCGTAGATGAGCGACGAGGTCGTGGTCGGTGAAGCGGCGGATGTTGGCGACGGCGGCCGCCAGCCGGTTCGGGCCGCCGCCGAGAGTGAGGGCGGGAGCCGCGCCGAGCACGCCCCGTAAGAGCAGTCGCCGGTGCACCCCGTCCTCCTCCGGCCTGGTCGTGGCGTTGTCCCTGCTGCTCTGCGGCGGGGTGAAGCCGAGTTCTTCGAGGGCCAGGGCGAACATGGACTGCAGGATGCGTCGGGCCTGCCGGTTGGGCCACCCGGGCTTCGACGACTCCCAGCGGCGTACCTGCCGTACGTCGATGCCGGCGTCCTCGCCGAGCAGGGCGGCGTGAGCGGCGTACGCGGCGGCGACGTCGCTCTGGCTGTGCCAGCCCCGCTCCACACGCGCGGCACGGAAGGCGGGATTCCCAGGGCTGTAGGACATCGCGACCCCCATTGCGGATTGCGGACGGGACGGCGCCGCCCGAGCGGAAGGTGTGGCCCTCGACGGTACTCCCGCGAGATGTCCTGTGATGTGTCCTCGTTGCATCCCGCACCAGCGTCTACGGTCCGAGGCAAGGGTTCTGACTGGAAGTCAGCAGGGCCTGCCAGGCCCGGGACCCAGGGAGGGAACGTGAGCGTGCTCGTGCAGGCCCATCCGTTCCAGGTGGGGAACGAAATCGACGCAGAGGTCGGTCAGCCGATCGACACCGTGGTCATCAGCGAGAGCATCTCCATCATCCTCGAACCGCGCGAGGCCCTGCCGTCCGCCGCCCTGCGCGATCTATGGATGAGCTGGCTCAGCGGCCACTTCGCCGTCCTCCTGCCCTGCCTCACCGCACCCTCCCGTCCTTCGACCCGGGCCAGGGACGACCAGCCGATCGAGCAGGCCACCGACTTCGTACACGGAGCGCTGGAGCGGGGGCTGCCTGAGCAGGCTGAAGCCGCCTACGTACAACTCCAGGAACTCGCCCGCACCTGCCGCTTCCTCCTCGGGCTCGCCAGCGACCGCTCTCAGGACAACAAATGACCGCGGCCACCAGTCCGGCAGCCCGCCGCCAACGAAACAGTGTGGGGTAACGACGACAACGGATCCGGCGCCAGCGCGGCGGGTCCGACTCCGCGACTCCCCAATGCGCGAGCGCGACACCAACCTCCGCCCTGCTCTGATACCGACACCAGATAGGAGGCACCGACATGATCAGGAACGAAGCGAACACGTTGATCCGGGAAGACACCGAGCACCGCCTGCTGGGCCGCGATGTCGTCCACCCCGCGACGGGCCGCACCGGCACCGTCGCGACCGTGCTCCTACGCACCGCGAAGGCGACGGGCCGCACCATCGGCCGGACAGCGCACATGCGTCCATTGGACGGGTCTGGCCGGGAGTGGACGGCAGAGCCGCACGAGTTGAAGCTCTTACGCCACCTCGCGCCGGACATGCCCGCGGGCATCGGGTAAATGACCACCTCGGTGGGGCTCGGCATCGGCCCCGAGGGGCGCTCCGCCGCGTCACCGATGCCCCTGCCGGCCTGGCCGCGGGAGTACTCAAGGCCCGTGCCCAGTTGCACGAGGCCGGGGCGGAGGCAGAGCGCCTGGAGGCGGAACACGCCGCCGCGCAGGAGCGCGCGGAGTGTGCGGCCGCCGCGGTGACAGAGGCTGAGGATGACGTGCGGGCGGCGAAGGACCGGCTGGCGACGGCACGCACGACGAGCTTGAAGACGTCGCCGGTCTGCGGGCAGTCGGCCGGGCAGCGGCGAAGGCACAGCCGCGGGCGGCAACCGCGGCCCGGATGCTGGACAAGCTCACCGACACCGACGGGTGAACCGCACCGAGCCAGGCCACCACTTCGCCGATACCGGCCCGCACAATGCGGTGGCTGCGGCATTGTCTTGGGCAGGCAGCCCCGTGCGGTGGGCCGCCTGACGGCAGGGCAGCTGCGGGGGAGGGCGTTGTGAGCAGGCGCGAGACCTGGACGACGGAAGAGTTCGGCCCATCCCACTCCGGCGCGGTCGAGGCCGTCCTCGCCGACGGAACCGTCCCGGCCCCGGTGTACTTCGACAGCTCGTCCGGAGGGGGAGGGGAGGCCGTCTCGCAGTGGCACCTCTACGACGGCCTCCGGCTCCGCGTATCGCGCGCGGCTGCATTGCGCGCCGTGTGCTCGTGTGGCTGGGCGGGCCCCGACCGGCTCCTCGACTGGGAGGCGATCGGTGACCAGGCCCTCGTGGACGGCGGAGACGAGGAAGCGGACGCGTGTGAGCGGGACTGGGACGGGCACACAGCCCAGGTCGAGGAGATGACGGTCCCACTGCCGGAAACGGTCACCACGCTGCTGGAGCGCCTGGAGCAGGAGATCGGGCGGCTGACGAAGACTTCTCCGGTCGCGGGGGTACGTGCTGCCCGTCGGCTGGAGGTGGTCGCCGAGCGGGTCGGCTACTGGGCGGCCCGCGGCACCGCCGCCGACCAGGGCGTCCGCTCGCTGTCGAACACCTCTGCCAACGGGACGAAATGGTCGACATCGAGGCGCCCGGCGTCGATGACGCTGAGGTTGTCGTACGGGCTGCGCCAGGATCCGCCGGTCAGCTTGCATCCGGCCGCGACCTGAGGGGCTGTCACGGCTTCGGCCAGGATGACCTCTCGGCGGGTATCGCAGCCGTCACCGGAGTTCAGGCCCTTGTTCCAGTGCTTGTACAGGTCACGCTTGTAGCCCTCCCGGTGCTCGACGGCGACCGGGAGCCGGTCGATCGCCTCGAACAACGGCAACGGAGCCCGCACCCCGGCCGCGCCCGGCGCCGCGACGGCGGTGCTGTGGACGAGGTCGTGCTGGGTGGGGGAGCTGGCCTTCGCGGGCGGCGTGCTGGCGGCGGCCGGCAGCACGGTGGTGGTGAGCAGGGGAAGAGCGGCGAGGGCGAGCGCGGGCAGGCCGCGGCGCAGCAGATTGTTGATCATGGTCGGTTTGTAGCCGGGTACGAGGCTGGTGTGGAAGGGGGATTCGGGGCAGCTCACTCGGCCGGGTGGCCGGTTTCACCGCAGAATCGATCTTCTTCCTCGGGCCAGGCCCACGACCTGACCCGCACATGCTTCCAGCGCCTCACCCTCGCCTCCGGATTGGGCGATGGTGGCTGGTGGCAGGCTCCGACGGGTCGAACGCGGCACGTCGGAGGGACAGAGCATGAGGTTGAGCCGTCGGGAACGGATCGCCTTGGACGGCTTCCTCCTCGCCGCCGGGGTCACCGCGGCCGGCTGGGGTGCCGCGCACTACGGCTTCGACCGGACCGCGCACCTGGCCTGCACCCTGAGCCTGATCCTGGTGCTCGTCACGGCCTATCGCACCGTATTCCACGGCCTGACCCTCGTACGGCTCCCACAGCCACGCATCCCCGCCTCGGAGGAAGTGAGGCGTCACGCGGCCCGTCAGGCCGGCATCGACCCCGACGCGTGACAAGCACCCGCCAGCTGAAGTGGAAGGCCACCAGCATCGGGGTTCGCACGCTCTATCGGTCGAGGAAGCGCGGTTCAGCTGTCTGGATGTAGTGGCTGAGGAGTTCGCGGTTGTGGAAGGCGGAGTGGAGGAGGACGGCCAACTCCGTGAGGGCCTTGAGGTCGGGGCTCGTGACCACGAAGGTGCCGGCCTCCGATCCGAAGAATTCGATTTTGTCGCCGCTTCCGGGCATGAGGGAGTGGGCCAGTGACTGGGCCAGTCCCTCCCAGCCGTAGCCGTGGCTTTCGGCGTTGTGTTGCTCGAAGACGTCGGCTACCTGCTCCATGTCGCCGTCGAACAGATAGAGGCAGTGGGAGCCGTTGGCTTCGCTGCCTTCGTCCAGGTGGAACGGGGCCAGGGCTGATGCGTCGCTCATGTGGTGATGGTAGAGACGGCCGTGATCCGAGGCTGGCGCGGGTGCTTCGTCCCACTGAGCTGACTCAGGGGCGGCTCCGGTTGAGGCCCTTCTGCGTGCGGCGAGGTCCGTAGCTGGTACAGGCGGTGTCAAGGCGGCGGGCGTAGGCGACTTCGTTCGGTGTGTGCCGGGGCGGTCATGGCGGGGTAGGCGCGCTGGGTAAGGTCGCGGTGGTGATTTCAAGAGGGTTTGAGGTGTTTATGCATCGTCAGATGCGTGTGGGTGTCCGTACGGTGACGGCTGTTCTGCTGGCGGCAGGTCTCGCGGCCTGCAATCCGGGGGTGTCCGCCGGCGGAGACGGCAAGCCGTCCTCGCCCAGTCAGGGCAAGGACGGAGCACCAGGTGCTCCCGGAGCACCGGCGCTCCCAGGTCTGTCGACGACCGCGGTCGCCCGTACCCAGCTAGCCGGGCTGAAGGTCGCGGGTCAGAAGGCGATGACGGGCTACTCCCGGGAGAAGTTCACGCACTGGACCGGGCAGGGCGACAGCTGCGACACCCGCGAAGTTGTCCTGGAGCGGGCGGGCAAGGGCGTGAAGCGCGACGCCGCGTGTAAGGCCGTCTCTGGGACCTGGGTCTCGGTCTATGACGGGATGACCGTCACCGACGCCGGGAAGCTCGACATTGACCACATGGTCCCGCTTGCCAATGCCTGGCGGTCGGGGGCCGGGTCGTGGACGGCGGAGCGGCGTAAGGAGTTCGCGAACGACCTGACGCGTCCCCAGCTCCTCGCGGTGTCCGCGGCGACGAACCGGTCCAAGGGTGATCAGGGCCCCGACGAGTGGCAGCCCCCGGCCAAGGGCTACTGGTGCACCTACGCCACGGCGTGGACGAACGTGAAGGCCAGCTACCAGCTCACGGTGACCGAGGGCGAGAAGAAGAAGCTGACCGAGATGCTGGAGACCTGTTCATGACCGACCACAAGCCTGATAACACCTCGCAGCCCGACCGTGGGGCTATCCCGGACAGGTCGGTTCCGTTGACAGACCACGTGAAGGCCGGCCCCGGTGGAGCGATGACCGATGAGGTCGGCGTCATCACCGGCGATGTCACCGTGACGACCGAGCCCGGCCCGGACGGCACCGCACAGGTGCGGATCCAGTACACCGGCGCCGAGGAGTGGTACACCCTCACTGGCAGCCCCGCGCCGCTCCCGCCCGGCGGCCTCGCCGTACTCCACCAGCACGTCGTGGAGGCCGTGAAGGCCGGCGGCGCGACAGAGGTCCCCGACACGACTGCGTGAACACCCGCCTGTCCCGGAGCCCGGCTGACACCGTCGCCGTGTGCAGGTGGTCCCGCACCGGGGGCTGCAAGACGGCGTTCAGCCCGACGTGGTCGGCCGGCCGTCGTAGGCGACGGCGCCCTCGGATACAGGTGAGTACCCCGGATCCCAGTCCAGGGTGCTCACAGGCTCGGCGCCTCCATCGTCGTAGCCGCCTTCCCCGGGACTCCGGTGGACGTTCGCGTAGACGAGGACCTCTACGTCCGGCTCGCCGGGGGTGCGCCGGAGCCGGCAGGGGCCGGTCGACAGGAAGAGGTCCGAGATTCGGCGAGAGGCTTCAAGCGCCGCCTTCTCAGGGCCCCGGATCTCGATCGTGATCACGCTCTCGTCATCCATGCTCCAGGAACCCGCCAACGCCGGAGCCGGTTCCGCCCGGCCGCGAGGTCCACCCCATCGAGTGCCGCCGCGAGCGGAGGTTGCCGCCGGCAATCGTGATCGCCGTGAAAGGGAGCCACTTGGGCGGGGATAGAGCGAGCCGTTTGAGAGGATTACGAAGGGGCTTGCCGGGCCGCCGAGTGTGGTGTGAGGTTGGGCTGTTTGGTCGAGTGGATGTTGATGGGGGTGGGTCGTGGAGATTGAGTTGGCGGCTGCGGTGGCGGCGGTTCGTGATGAGCTGTTGGGGGCGGCGGCGCGTGGAGCTGGGCAGGATCTGGCGTTCAAGGTCGGGCCGGTGGAGTTGGAGTTCGCTGTTGAATTGCGGGCGGATGTGAAGGCGAAGGCCGGATTCAAGGCGTGGGTGGTCACGGGGGATGTGGAGGCGGGTGTGGCCCGTGCCCGCACGCACCGGGTGAAGGTCACCCTGACCCCGCAGCACGCTGCCGGCGGTGACCTGCTGGTGGGCGGCGACACCGGGCGGCTGGACGGCCCGGGCGATGTCTCCGGGCACATCGAGGGCTGATCGCAGAGCCGGTCTGCGGTTCTAGAGGATTTCGGGGGCGGCGGGGTGGATCGTGCGCGGGTTGTCGGTGTCGGGGGCGCGGGTGGGCCGGGGTCTGGGTATGTGATCGCGCCGCGGGTGGTGCTGACGTCCGGGCATGTGGTGGCCGAGCCTGGCAGTGCGGTGTCGCTGTTTCGGCCGGGCCAGGCGCCGGTCTGGAGCGGGACGGTGGTCTGGCGCGGGACTCCGGGTGGGCGTGATGACGCCGCCCTGGTTCGTGTCGACGGTCCGGAGTGGTCCCCGCCGTCCGGAGCGGCAGTTCGTTGGGGGCGCCTGGTCACGCACCAGACCGGGACCGGGTGCGAGGCGTGGGGGGTTCCCGACGTCGTGCAGCGCCCCGGCCGCCCGGTGGACATGCTGCATCCGTCGGGGACGCTCAACCCCGGGGACCGCTACGTCGGTAACCGGTACGTGATGAACCTCGACCAGCACCCGCCAGCCGCCACGGCGGATGGTTCCTCCCCCTGGGGCGGGATGTCGGGGGCGGCATTGTTCTGCGGCGGTCTGCTGGCGGGTGTGATCGCCAGCGATCCGGAGGGACGTGCCCACGCGAGCCTTGAGGCCGTCCCCGCCTTCGTGCTGATGCACGACCCTGCCTTCCGGAACGCACTGGCCGCACACGCTCCCGAGGCCGGCACCGTGCTGGAGCCGGTCGAATGGCAGCATCTGGCCGAGGCGGCCGATCCGGTGACCACCCGTCTGATCGGCTCCCCCGCAGCACTGTTGCGGGCCCGCCGCCGAGTCGTGCCGTTCCGCGGCCGCACCGGTGTGATCGACGATCTGACAGTTTGGAGCACGGAGGCCGGCTTCGGCGCCTTGCTCCTGCACGGCCCAGGCGGACAGGGCAAGACCCGCCTGGCCCAGCACTTCGCCGACAGACTGACGGCCGAGGGCTGGACTAGCTTGTGGCTGCGCCCGGACACCGCAGCCGACGCCCTGGCGGTGCTCTCGCACGCCACCGTTCCGCTACTGGTTGTCGTTGACTACGCCGAGACACGCACCGGGCAGCTGACCGCACTCCTGGAAGCCGCTGCCCGGCACGGTGAGGGCAGTGGCAGCGCGTTCAAGTTGCTGCTGCTGGCACGTACTCCAGGCGACTGGTGGCCGGCGCTGCAGGCGGCCAGCCGGATCGCCGAGGACCTGCTGGACGGCGCCGACACGATTGCCCTGGCAGCCCTGGAGCCCGAACCGGGCACCTCGCGGACCCAGGGCTACCGCGAGGCGGTGGACGGCTACGCGGAGCATCTGCCGCGCGTGCGCGGCTGGCAGCACCACGACTGGCCTGCCGCCGCAGCCCGGCTCACTGTCCCCGTGACGGTCCGCCCCGGTGTGGGTCCCCCACTTGACCGCCCGGGTCTGGAGACGGCTCTGACCTTGCACATGACCGCGCTGGCCGACCTGCTGGACAGTGCAGGACAGGTCCCAGCCGCTACCTTGGTCCCGGCCGGCGCCGGGACCAAGGTAGCGGGCACGGGGGAAGTCGAGGACCGGCTACTGGTCCACGAGCGCCGCTACTGGACCACCAGCGCTACCGCCCTCGGACTGCACCCGGCCTTGACTCTGAGCACCCTCACCGACGCGCTGGCCGCAGCCTTCCTCGTGGGCGCCGAAACGCGAGCGCAGGCCGAGGAACTCCTGCACCGCGTCCCCGGCCTTGCCGACCAGCCCGGCGACCGGCTCGGCGCCGTACGCGGCTGGATCGCCACCCTCTACCCCACCCCATCCGGCGGCAGGCCCTGGGACACCTTGCAGCCTGACCGGCTGGCCGAACGGTTCCTCGGCCGCCACCTTCAGGACCATCCCGAACTCGCCGATCACCTTGTGACCGGCGCCACCGATACCCAGGCCACCCAGCTCCTCACGGTCTACGCCCGGGCCGCCGCCCACCCCATCTTCGACCGCCGGCCCGCCGAGCACCTGACCGCCCTGTGCACCCGCCACGCCGGGGTCCTGGCCACACTGGCCATCGGCGTGATCACCCAGACTGAAGCCCCCCAGCCCCTCCTCGACGCACTCCAGCAGATCACCGACACCCCGGGCGTCTCGCTGCGCGACCTGCAAAGGCTCGCCGACCGGCTTCCCCCCGCCAGCCACAACCTCGCCCCCTGGGCCGCCCACCTAAACCAGCTCCTCGTCGACCACCACCGCACGCGTACCCACGACCCCGACCACCTACCCAACCTCGCCATGCGCCTGAACAACCTGTCCGTCGATTTGGGGGGTCTGGGGCGACGGGAGGAGGCACTGGCCGCGATCAATGAGGCGGTGGACGTGTATCGGGTGCTGGCCGGGCAGCGGCCCGGAGTCTTCCTGCCCGACCTCGCCATGAGTCTGAGCAACCTGTCCGGCTGTCTGGGGAATCTGGGGCGGCGGGAGGAGGCACTGGCCGCGATCAACGAGTCCGTGAAGGTGCATCGGGAGCTGGCCGGGCAGCGGCCCGACGCCTTCCTGCCCAACCTTGCCGCGAGTTTGAACAACCTGTCCAACCGGCTAGATGGTTGATTCCAAGGGGTAGCTGCAAAGACGCGAGGGTGCCCACTCTCAGTTTGTGACGACCGAGATAGACACCCTCGCAACTGCACTGTACGTGCGGGTCGATGACCTTTTGAAGGCCTCACCGCATCTTGCTCCGTGGCGGCCGCGAGTGGGCCTGGAGGTCAAGCTCAGCGACGCGGAACTGGTCACCCTCGCGGTGATGCAGGCTCTGCTGGGTTTCGTCTCCGAGGCCCGCTGGTTGCGTCATGCCCACGCCCACCTGCGGCATCTGTTCCCGTACCTGCCCCAGCAGCCCGGCTGGAACAAGCGCCTGCGGCGGGCATCGGACCTGGTCAGACGGGTCCTGCGGGAGCTGGCCACCGACACGGACCTGTGGACTGACGACGTGTGGATCGTGGACTCCACACCGGTGGAGTGCGGACGCTCCCGCGAGACCGCGAAACGCTCCGACCTGGCCGGATGGGCTGAGTACGGATACTGCGCCAGTCACTCCCGGTTCTTCTGGGGCCTGCGCCTGCACCTGGTGTGCACCCTGCACGGCCTGCCCATCGCCTTCGCTCTGACCGGCGCCAAAGCCGCCGAACGCGACGTACTGCTGGACATCTTTCACGTCGAACCCGGCCTGCTCGCCGACCGGAACGGGCCGACTCTGCTCGCAGACAAGAACTACTACGGCCGCGACTTCGAGAGTGACCTCGCCAACCTGGGAGTCCGTCTGCTGCGGCCGGCCCGCAAGGGCGAACCCGAGCGGGCCGGAGCCGAGCTGTTCAAACCGCTACGACAGCTGATCGAGTCGGTCAACCAGACCCTGAAAGCCCAGCTCGACCTCGAACGGCACGGCGGACGCACGCCCGCCGGGGTCACCGTCCGCGTCCTGCAACGACTCCTCGCCCTGACCGCCGCGATCTGGCATAACCACAAGACGGGCGGACCGGTCATCCGATCACTCACCGCCTACGACCACTGACCTTGGAATCAATCATCTAGGAGATCTGGGGCGGCGGGAGGACGGACTGGCCGCGATCAATGAGGCTGTCAAGATCCGGCGGGAGCTGGCCCGGGAGCGGCCTGATGCCTTCCTGTCCGACCTCGCCACGAGCCTGAACAACCTGTCCGTCGATTTGGGGGATCTGGGGCGGCATGAGGACGGATTGGCCGCGATCAATGAGGCGGTGGACGTGTATCGGGTGCTGGCCGGGCAGCGGCCGGGAGCCTTCCTGTTCAGTCTCGCCACGTGCCTGAACAACCTGTCCG
Source organism: Streptomyces sp. NPDC059957 (assembly GCF_042730015.1). NCBI lineage: Bacteria > Bacillati > Actinomycetota > Actinomycetes > Kitasatosporales > Streptomycetaceae > Streptomyces > Streptomyces sp. NPDC059957. The sequence goes on from NZ_JBHWMB010000067.1 coordinate 43,508, forward strand.
TCGATTTGGGGGGTCTGGGGCGACGGGAGGAGGCACTGGCCGCGATCAATGAGGCGGTGGACGTGTATCGGGTGCTGGCCGGGCAGCGGCCCGGAGTCTTCCTG